>CALVNG010000009.1 GCA_944349545.1 uncultured Eubacteriales bacterium | reverse complement strand
GTTCCGGCGGCGGACGAACGCAAAATAGCGCTGGGAAATCACAGACGCCCCTGCATGCAGCCCGCAAGCCTCCTTTCCAAAGGGGGCTTTTTTCTTTGGCCCACAACACCCAGTTTTCACAAAACCGTCATGCGTTGCAAAGGTAGGACCGATACCATAAAGCGGCATCAAACAAGTATGCCTGATGGCAGGAGGTTTTTCCCATGAAGAAGGTCCTCAAAACACTGGCGGTGCTGGTGGTTCTGGCCGCCGCGGGATTCTTTGGTTACCGGTATTACCAGTCACGGCAGGCGGTGGCGGCGCAGTCCGCCAGCGGCAGCGCCTATACGGAATACACCGTTTCCACCGGTTCCCTTTCCAAGACGGTCACAGGCACTGGCACGCTGTCCATCAGCCAGACCGATGACGTGGCGCTGGACTATGCCGTAACGGTGACGGATTCGCTGGTGGAGGCGGGCGACACCGTGACGGCCGGGCAGCCGCTTTTGAACATCGACGCCGTGGCCCTGCAGACCACCATCGAAACCCTTGAAACGGAGCTGGAGACGACCGAAACGGAAATCGCCACGCTGGCGGCGGACTATTCCTCCACCACGTATCTCAAGATGCCGCAGTACGGCCGCGTCAAGGAGGTTTATATCACCGAGGGCGTCTATATCCAGGATGTGATGGATCAGTACGGCGCGATCGCCCTGCTGTCCCTGGACGGATGGATGTATGTGGAGATTCCCGCTCACGAGGCGTGGGAGATCGACGACACCGTGACCGTCAGGGTGGGCAACGTCGTGCTGGACGGCACCGTGCGCGCGCTGGAAAACGGCACGGCCACCATCACCTTCTCCGACGCCTACAGCGAGGAGGGCGGCGAGGTGGAGATCACCTATAAGGGCGAGAGCATGGGCACGGCCACGGCGCACATCCACATGCCCTATGAGCTGACCACCTCCGAAAAGGGCTACATCCACAGCGTATTCATCGAGGAGAACGACCGCAAGTGGGAGGGCAACCGCATCTGCTATCTGATCAACGTGCCCATCAGCGACAGCTATCAGGCGCTGCTGGAAACCCGCGTCCAGCAGACGGAGCAGCTCAAGGAGATGAGGACCCTGCGCGACGCCGGCGCCATCACCGCGCCTCAGGACGGCATCGTGGCTTCCGTCGTGACGGCCTCGGCCACCGAGCAGGCCGCCGATACGGTGCTGATCTCCCTTTATGTAGGCGACGAAAAGGAAATGATCGTCAGCGTGGATGAGCTGGACATCACCAGCGTCGAGGTGGGTCAGAACGTGGAGCTGGCCATGGACGCCATCACCGACCACACCTATGCGGGCACGGTGAGCAAGATCAGCCAGATCGGCACCGCCACCAGCGGTGTGACCGTCTACGACGTGACCCTCACCATCGAGGGCGACGACCAGCTCAAGCTGGGCATGAACGGCACCGCCACCATTCTGGTGGAGGAGCGCGAAAACGTGCTGCTGGTGCCCATCGCGGCCCTGAGCACCTCGCGGGGGGAAAGCTACGTTTGGCTCAAGTCCGACAGTGCGGCCGAGGATGAGCCAGGCGTGCGCACCACGGTGGAAACCGGCCTGAGCGACGAAACCTATGCCGAGGTCCTCAGCGGCCTGAGCGAAGGCGACGTGGTGCTCATCACCCGCGAGGCCGGCACCTCCTCTGCCGACAGCCGCGAAAACGGCATGGGCGGCATGATGATGGACATGGGCGGGATGCCCGGCGGCTCGTTCGACGGCGGCATGCCCGCGGGTTCCCCGCCCTCCGGCGGCGGAGCGGGCGGCGGCCGGACCCGCGGCAACTGAGGGGGCGCAGCAGCATGATTGATATGACGGACGTGGTCAAGCGGTACACCCTGGGCGGGGAGACCATCTACGCGCTCAACCACATTTCCCTGCACGTGGACAAGGGCGAATATGTGGCCATCATCGGCCCTTCCGGCAGCGGCAAGAGCACGCTGATGAACATCATCGGCTGCCTGGATACCGCCGACAGCGGCAGCTATATGCTCAATGACAAGCCCATCCAGAAATACCGCGAGCGCCAGCTGGCCCGCATCCGCAACCGGCAGATCGGATTTATCTTTCAAGGCTTCAACCTCCTGCCCAAGCTCTCCGCGCTGGAAAACGTCGAGCTGCCCCTGATCTATCAGGGCGCGGGCGTCTCGCAGCGCCGGGCGGCGGCGCGCGAGGCGCTGGAGCGCGTCGGCCTGGGACAGCGCATGAAGCACCGGCCCGCGCAGCTCTCCGGCGGCCAGCAGCAGCGCTGCGCCATCGCGCGGGCCATCGCGGTCAAACCCTCGCTCATCCTGGCCGACGAGCCCACCGGCAACCTGGACAAAAAGACCGGGCGCGAAATTCTGCAGATCTTCCGCGAGCTGCATCTGGCGGGCAACACCATCGTGCTCATCACGCACGATCCCAAGGTGGCCCAAAGCGCCGAGCGCGTCATCCGCATCGAGGACGGCCGGCTCTACGAGAATCAGGAGGTGCCCCAGGATGATCTACCAGTCGTTTAAGATGGCCGTCAAGGCCATTGCGGGCAACAAGATGCGCTCGTTTCTCACCATCCTCGGCGTGGTGATCGGCGTGGTGGCCATCGTGGTGCTGGTTTCCATCGGTCAGGGGGCCAACAGCTCCGTGGTCGAAAGCATCGAGGGTATGGGCACCAACCTCATCACCGCCAACATCAACGCCCGCCGCATGAATCCCATTGATCTGGACAGCCTCAACGAACTGGCCCAGAACGAGAATATCTCCTACGTGGCTCCCATCTCCACCGTCAGCGGCACCGTCAAGGCCGGCGCGGCCACCTACGACGACGGGGTGGTGCAGGGCACCACGCCCGGCTATGAGAGCATCCGTAACTGGACCGTGGCGGAGGGACGTTTCCTGCAGCAGCCCGATATCGACAACCGCAGCTTCGTGGCGGTCATCGGCTCGGAGGCAGCCACGGAGATGTACGGAACCACCCATGCCGTGGGCGAGACCTTCTCGCTCAACGGCTACACCATCACCGTGGTAGGCGTGCTGGCGGAGGTCGGCTCCAGCGCGTCGGGCAGCAATGACAATCAGATCCTCATTCCCTTCACTCTGGCCCAGCGCCTGTCCAATCAGACGTCCATCTCCTCGTTCTATGTGTCCGCCGCCTCCTCGGCGCAGGTCGGGCAGGCGCAGACGGCGGTGGAGAGCTATCTGGAAAAGGCGTTTGCCAGCTACAACACCAACTCCTTCGGCACGCAGTACAGCGTTTTTAACCAGTCCGAAATGCTCTCCACCCTGAGCGAAACCACCAACACGCTCACCCTCATGCTGGGCGGCATCGCGGCCATTTCGCTATTGGTGGGCGGCATCGGCATCATGAACATCATGCTGGTCAGCGTCAGCGAACGCACGCGGGAAATCGGCATCCGCAAGGCCATCGGCGCGGCGCGCGGCAACATTCTGATGCAGTTTCTCATCGAGTCGCTGGTGGTCAGCCTCATGGGCGGGCTGATGGGCCTGGCGATCTCGGTGGTGGCCGTCAACGCCCTGGCACCCGTTTTGCAGATGACGCTCACGATTCCCGTCAACGTGGCGTGGATGGCTATAGCCTTTTCAGTGTTCATCGGCGTGGTGTTCGGCATGTATCCGGCCAACAAGGCCAGCAAGCTTCGTCCCATCGAGGCCCTGCACTACGAGGGCTGACGTATGTTTTTCCCCAGTCCGCGCATGCTATAGGAAAACGCATGCGCGGCTTTTTTGCGCGCGCGTTTCAGGCAGGATGGAGGAAGAGAAGCATGCGCGGGTTTCGGACGGATCTGGCCATGGAATGCATCGACGAGGGCGGCGGACGGGTGGAGGGCGTGCGCGTAAGCACGCATCACATGGGCGGCATCACGCACACCCGCATCCGCATCGAGAAGGAGCGCGCGGCCGAGTTGCTGGGCCGGCATACGGGCGAATACATCACCCTGGAATATCACGACCTGCCCCGCTGCGATGCGCATACCCAGAAGCTGCTGGCCGCGCTTGTGGCGCAGGGCGTCAAAAGCCTGCTGCCGCGCGAGGGTGAGGTGCTGGTGGTGGGCCTGGGCAACCGCAACGTGACCGCGGACGCGCTGGGCACGCGCGTGGTGGAGCGCATGCTGGTGACGCGCCACCTGCGGCAGGCCATGGCGCGGGAGCTGCGCGGCAGGCTGCGGGGCGTGAGCGCGATCGCGCCCGGCGTGCTGGGACTGACGGGCATCGAGACGGCGGAGCTGTGCCGCGGGCTGGTGCGCCATGTGCGCCCCGCGGCGGTCATCGCTATCGACGCGCTGGCCGCCTTTGAGAGCGAGCGCATCTGCACCACCGTGCAGATCACCGATACGGGCATCGAGCCGGGCAGCGGCGTGGGCAACCACCGCCTGGGCCTGACGGAGGAGACGCTGGGGGTGAAGGTGATCGCCGTTGGGGTGCCCATGGTGGTGTATGCCTCCACCATCGCGCGCGACGCCATGGCGCGGCTGATCGACGAATACGGCCTGCTGGCCGGCGGCCACGAGGAGGCGGCGGAGCAGCTGCTTCGGCAGGTGTCGGAAGGCTTTCTGGGAGATATGGTCGTCACCCCGCGCGAGATCGACGAGCTGGTTTTGCACGTGGCGGCGCTGCTGAGCGACGGCATCAACCAGGCCCTTCAGCCGGATGTGGACCCCGATACATTGCATACTTACATACAGGGCTAGCATATCCTACCGGGAAGAACGCAAAAGGCGGTGACCCGGATGAACAGGCAGCAGAAAATCCGATTGGCGGTGGTCCTTCTGGCGGCGGCGCTTCTGGGAACGGCTGCGGGCCTGAATCTGCCGGCCCGCGTGCAGGGAGGCGGAGTGGTGGCCGCGTTTTCCGCCTTCAGCGGCGAAGTGACCGAAAACCTGTTTGCCGTTGCGACCGCGCCACAGGAGACGGGCGACCCGGCGGAGACGCCCGCGCCCCCGGAGGATGCGGACTTTGTCATCCGGCTTCTTGGCGTGCAGACGGAAACCCCGCGCAAGCGCGTGCTGATCTATCACACGCACACCTACGAGGCCTATGAGCAGACGCCGGACGACCCATACGAGGAGACGGAGAAGTGGCGCTCAGCCGACAGCGCGTACAACGTGGTGCGCGTGGGCGAGGAGCTGGCCGCGCTGCTGCGAGGCCTGGGCGTGGAGGTGGTGCATGACGTGACGGCCTTCGAGCCGCCCAACCTGAGCAGCGCCTACACGCGGTCGCTGGAGATGCTTGAGAAGCGTCAGGCGGCGGGGGAGAAATACGACCTGTATATCGACCTGCACCGCGACGCCTACGCCGAGTCGCAGACCGGCCCCAACACCGTGAACGCCGGCGGGGTGGAGGCGGCCAGGCTGATGCTGCTCATCGGCAAGGGGGAGGGGCAGACCTCTGAGGGCTTTGACCAGCGGCCCGACTGGGAGGCGAACCTGGCCGTCGCCCAGGCGATGACGGACGACCTCAACGCCCAGGTGGACGGCCTGTGCCGCGATGTGTGCGTAAAAACGGGCCGCTATAACCAGCATGTGGCCGTGGGATGCGTGCTGGTGGAGGCCGGAAACAACCGAAACACCCTTGAGGAGGTGCTGGCGGCCATGCCGTATTTGGCGGACGCGATTCTCAAGGCGCTCGCGCTTTGACACAAACAGCCCCGGAATACTTGAAAAAAAGGAGGGCAGCGGGTATAATCGGGGACGGAGGTGGAACGAGGTGGATCGTCGGCCGGTAGGCGTATTTGACAGCGGCCTGGGCGGCATCAGCGTGCTGGGTGAGATGCTGGACGTGCTGCCGGAGGAAAACTTCGTCTATTACGGCGATACCCGCAACGTCCCCTATGGCGACAAGCGGCCCGAAGAGGTGCTCAGGCTCACGCACCTGGCGGTGGACAGGCTCATCGCCATGGACTGCAAGGCGGTGGTCATCGCCTGCAACACGGCCACCAGCGCGGCCGCCGGGCCGCTGAGGCAGGAGCTGCACATGCCGGTCATCGGCATGGAGCCGGCGCTCAAGCCCGCTTCGCTTTTGCCCGGAGACGGATATGTGGTGGTGATGGCCACGCATATGACGCTGACCCAGCCCAAATTCCTGCGCCTGATGGAGCGTTACGGGCAAAACGCCCTGCCCGTACCCTGTCCGGGCCTGATGGAGTGCGTGGAGGCCGGCGCGTTTTCCGGACCCAGGGTGGAAAGCCTTCTGGACAGGCTTTTATCCTCCGTGCGGGGGCTGCCCGTCAAGGCCGTGGTGCTGGGCTGCACGCACTATCCCTTTTTGCGCGGGGCCATTTCCCGCTGCTTTGCGCCGGGTACCCCGCTCATCGACGGAAACCTCGGCACCGCGCGCCAGCTGCGCCGCCGCCTGGATGAGGAGGGCCTCCTCTCCCCCGGACCGGGCGGAGAGGTGACGTTTCACTCCTCGCAGGAGGGCGGGGAGGCGGAGGCGCGCATGCGGCGCATGCTCAGGCTGTGGCAGGAAACGACGGAGCGCGTGTGAACGTTGGCCGCTTTCGCGGCGGATGATTGAGGTATGCAAATGAAAAAGGTCATGCTCATCTTCGGCACCAGACCGGAGGCCATCAAAATGTGTCCGCTGGTTCTGGAATTGAAGCGGCGCCCGGAATTTGAAACCGTGGTGTGCGTTACCGGCCAGCACAGGGAAATGCTGGATCAGATTCTCCAATGCTTCCAGGTGACGCCTCAATATGACCTGTCCATCATGCGGGACAAGCAGACCCTCTTTGATGTGACGGTGAACATTCTGGAAAAGCTGCGCGCCATCCTGGAGACGGAAAAGCCCGATGTGGCGCTGGTGCATGGCGATACCTCCACCGCCTTTGTCACGGCGCTGGCCTGCTTCTATATGCGCATTCCCGTGGGGCATGTGGAGGCGGGGCTTCGGACCTACAACCTGTATTCTCCCTTCCCGGAGGAGTTCAACCGCCAGGCGGTGGACCTCATCGCCCGGTTTTACTTTGCGCCCACGGAACTGAGTCGGCAGAACCTGCTTCGGGAGGGCAAGCCCGCCGAGCGCATCCACGTGACCGGCAACACCGTGATCGACGCGCTGGACACCACCGTCAAAAGCGACTATACCCATCCGGAAATCGAATGGGCGCGCGGCAGCCGGCTGATTCTGCTCACGGCGCACCGCCGCGAAAACCTGGGCGAGCCGATGCGGGACATGTTCGGCGCCATCCGCCGCGTCGTGGACGAAACGCCCGACATCAAGGTGCTCTACCCCATGCACAAAAATCCTGCGGTGCGGGAGATGGCCCGCGCCTGCTTCGGCGGGCAGGAGCGCATCCACATGATCGAGCCGCTGGACGTGCTGGACTTCCATAACCTGATGGCCCACGCTTACCTGATCATGACCGACAGCGGCGGCATTCAGGAGGAGGCCCCGGCGTTGGGCAAGCCGGTGCTGGTGATGCGCGATACCACCGAGCGCCCCGAAGGCGTGGTGGCCGGAACGCTCAAGCTGGTGGGAACGGACGAGAATACCATCTACACCGCCGTGCGCGAGCTGCTGGGCGACCCCGCCGCCTACCACGAGATGGAGCACGCCGCCAATCCCTACGGCGACGGGCACGCCAGCCGTTACATCGCGGACATTCTGGCCCGCGAGCTCTAGGAGCGGAGCATGCGCATGCCGCTAAGCGCCAGGGCGCTCAGCCCGCACCAGGCCAGCGTGAAGGGCAGGCAGATCTGCCCGCGCACATTGCCCGGCATGCGCCGGTAGTCCCAGATCTGATGCCGCCGGTTAAAAACCAGGCCGAAGACATATTCCACACCCGTGATCATAAGGCCGCCCAGCAGCGCCTGCTGCCAGAGGGGGCGGCCTTTTTGCATGCGGCTGACGCCGCGAAGCACGGCGAAGGAGGCCCCGCCCGCCAGCGCCATGGCGGGGTGGGTGCGCCCGCGCCAGGCCATCTCCAGCATCGGATAGGCCGCCGCGCCGGCCAGAAAGGCTGCAAGCATGAGTCATCCGTCCTTTCCCCGAAGGTTTCCCGCAAATTAGCATGTCCGCTTGTTTGGCCGCTCATGCCATGTTATAATTTTGCGTTGATACGGTAGGAATGGGGGAAAGAGGCGTGTCTTACACTTTTCTGGCGACGGCGGCCTTCGGGCTGGAGGGCGTGGCGGCGGGCGAACTCAAGCGCATGGGCCTTCCCGCCAGGGCGGAAAACGGCGGCGCGCGCTTTGAAGGCACGCTCATGGATGCCTTCCGCGCCAACCTGTACCTTCGCACGGCGGACCGCGTGCTGCTGGTTCTGGCCGAGGGCGAGGCGCTCACCTTCGAGGATCTGTTTCAGCTGGTGGGAAGCGTCGCGTGGGAGCGCCTTTTGCCGCGGGACGCGGCCATTCATGTCAGCGGCAAATGCGTGCGCAGCCGCCTGATGAGCGTGCGCGACTGCCAGGCAGTGAGCAAAAAGGCCATCGTGCGGCGGCTGATGGAGCGTCTGGGCGTTTCGCGCCTGCCGGAGACGGGCGCGCGCTTTCCCGTCGGGGTGTCGGTGGTCAACGACCGCGCGCGCGTCACACTGGACATGAGCGGCGATGCGCTCAACCGGCGCGGCTATCGCACCTGGAACGGCGAGGCGCCCCTGCGCGAGACGCTGGCTGCCGCGCTGGTGGACCTCAGCCCCTGGCGTCCGGGCATGCCGCTCTATGACCCCTGCTGCGGCACGGGCACGCTGCTCATCGAGGCGGCCTTCAGGGCCGCGTCCCGCGCGCCGGGCCTTGCGCGCGCCTTCGCCTGCGAAAGCTACCCCTTCATGGACCGGGCGGGGATGGACGCCCTCAGGCGCGAGGCGCGGGAGGCCTTTCATCCGGATACGCCGCTTTCCATCGCCGGAAGCGACATCGACCCCGAAGCGCTCTCGCTGTGCGAGCGGCATATCCGCCAGGCGGGGCTGGAGGGGCGCATCTGCGTGCGCCGGCAGGACCTGAGGTCGCTCACGCTGGACGGCCCCGCCGGGGTGTTTCTGCTCAACCCGCCCTATGGCGAGCGGCTGAGCGACCGAGAGGGCGCACGCGCGCTGTACCGTGAGCTGGGCGCGATGCTCAGGCGCCACCCCGGCTGGAAGCTGTGCGCCATTTCCGCCGACCCCGGCTTTGAGCGCGCCTTTGGCCGCCGCGCGGACAAAAAGCGCAGGCTGTACAACGGACGGCTGGAATGCGATTTCTTCATCTACCGCTGAAGCGGCCGAGATTGACTTTCCGGCGGCCGTGCGGTATCATAAATCATGGATCATGCCGCCTTTCGGGCGATTTTATACGCAAGCAAGGAGATTGAGAGCATGTCGGTTTTGAAGCAAAAGATTCTCGACCGTACCGTCACCCTGGGCGTGGTTGGGCTGGGCTATGTCGGGCTCCCGCTGGCGGTGGAAAAGGCCAAGGCCGGCTTCCATGTGATCGGCTTTGACGTGCAGCCCCGGAAGGTGGACATGGTCAATCAGGGCCACAACTACATCGGCGACGTGGTGGACAGCGACCTCAAAAAGATCGTGGAGGAGGGTATGCTTCGCGCCACGACGGACTTTGCCTCCGTGGCCTCGTGCGACTGCGTGTGCATCGCCGTGCCTACGCCGCTTGACGAGCATCAGCAGCCCGATATCAGCTACGTGCGCTCCTCCGCGGAAAGCATCATGCCCCATATGCACCGCGATATGCTCATCGTTTTGGAATCCACCACCTACCCCGGCACCACCGAGGAAATGCTGCGCCCCATTCTGGAAAAGAGCGGCCTCAAGTGCGGCGTGGACTTTTTCCTGGCCTTTTCGCCGGAGCGCGTGGACCCCGGCAACGCCATCTACAAAACCAAGAACACCCCCAAGGTGGTGGGCGGCGTCACCCCCGAATGCACCGATATCGCCGCCACGCTTTACGAGGCCGTTCTGGAGGCGCCCGTGCATCGCGTGAGCAGCCCCGCCGTGGCCGAGATGGAAAAAATCCTCGAAAACACCTACCGCAACGTCAACATCGGCCTGATCAACGAGCTGGCGATTCTGTGCAACCGCATGGGCATCAACATCTGGGAGGTCGTCGAGGCGGCCAAGTCCAAGCCCTACGGCTTCCAGGCCTTCTATCCCGGCCCCGGTCTGGGCGGGCACTGCATCCCGCTGGACCCGTATTACCTGAGCTGGAAGGCGCGGGAGTTCGGCTTCCATACCTCGATGATCGAAAGCAGCATGATTATCAACGACCGCATGCCCGAATACTGCGCGCAGCGCGCCATGGGCGCGCTCAACGAGCGCAAGAAGGCCATGAACGGCGCGAAGGTGCTGGTGCTGGGCGTGGCCTACAAGCAGGATATCGACGACTACCGCGAAAGCCCCGCCCTGCGCGTAATCGAAAGCCTGCGCAAGCTCGGCGCCGAGGTCAGCTACTACGATCCCTATGTGGAATCCTACCGCTATCAGGGGCATGAGGAGCACCGCATCCCGGCCCTTGACAGGGCCGCGCTGGAAAGCGCCGACCTCGTCATGGTGACCACGGCGCATACCTGCGTGGATTATGACTTTGTGGCCGAGCACGCCAGTTTGATCTTCGACACCAAAAACGTCATGAAGAACGTGAAAAAGCGCGGGAACATCCGCGTTCTGTGAGCCGCGAAAGGAGAGGCCGCTTCACCATGAGGGAAAAACTGCGCTATGCGCTCATCGGCTGCGGGCGAATCGCGCCCAACCACATCGCGGCATATGGGAACAATGCGGAGGAACTGGCGCTGTGCGCCGTGTGCGATCCGGTGCCCGAGCGCATGGAGGCCGTGCTTCGGCCCCTTACGGAGGAGGAGCGCACCCACGTGCGCCGCTATACCGACCACCGTGAGCTGCTGGCCAAAGAAGCCCCGCAGCTGTGCGCCGTGGCCACCGAAAGCGGCCTGCACGCGCAGGTGGGACTGGATGTGCTGCGCGCGGGCTCCAATGTGATCATCGAAAAGCCGCTGGCCCTGTCGCTGGCGGATGCGCGCGCGCTGATCGACGAGGCGGACGCGCGGGGGCTCAAGCTGTGCGCCTGCCATCAGAACCGTTTCAACAAATCCATTCAGAAGATCCGTACCGCCGTGGAGGAAAAGCGCTTCGGGCGCATGTTGCACGGTACGGTGCATGTGCGCTGGAACCGGGGCGAGGAATACTACCGTCAGGCGCCCTGGCGCGGAACGTGGGCCATGGACGGCGGCGCGCTGATGAACCAGTGCATCCACAGCATCGACCTGCTGCGCTGGATGCTGGGCGACGGCGTGACCGAGGTCATGGCCTACACCGACAACCTGAGTCATCCCTACATCCAGGCCGAGGATCTGGGCATGGCGCTGGTGCGCTTTGAAAGCGGGGCCTACGGCATCGTGGAGGGCACCACCAACGTCTACCCCCATAACCTGGAGGAAACGCTCTACCTCTTTGGTGAAAACGGCACCGTCAAGGCGGGCGGCAAGAGCGTCAACATCATCGAGGAGTGGGATTTCCGCGACGGCCGCGGCGACCCCGCCACCATCAAGATGCAGTTTGGCGAAAACCCGCCCAACGTGTACGGCTACGGCCATACGCCCCTGTACGCCGATGTGATCGCCGCCATCCGCGAGGACCGCGCGCCCTATGTGGACGGGCGGGCGGGCATGCGCGCGCTGGAGCTGGTGCTGGCCATTTACCGGTCGGCGGCGGAGCACAGGCCGGTGCGCCTGCCGCTTACGGACTGCGCCACCACCGATTTCGAGGGGAGATTCGGCCGATGAGCGCGTATATCCATCCCACCGCCGTGGTGGACGAGGGCGCGGAGATCGGCGAGGGCACGAAGGTGTGGCACTTCTGTCACATCGAGGGCACAGCCAAAGTGGGCGCGGGCTGCTCCATCGGTCAGAACGGCTATGTGGGGCAGCATGTGACCATCGGCGACGGCTGCAAGCTGCAAAACAATGTGAGCGTCTATCAGGGCGTTACGCTGGGCCGCGGGGTATTCTGCGGCCCCAGCTGCGTGTTTACCAACGACCTGACCCCCCGCGCGCGCTTTCCCAAGGGCTCCGCGCATTTCGTGCCCACCGTGGTGGAGGACGGGGCCAGCGTCGGCGCCAACGCCACCGTGGTCTGCGGGCACCGCATCGGGCGCTGCGCCATGATCGGCGCGGGCGCGGTCGTCGCCTGCGACGTGCCGCCCCATGCCCTCATGCTGGGCGTGCCCGCGCGGCCGCACGGCTTTGTGTGCACGTGCGGCGCGCTTCTGCGGGACGCGCTGGCCTGCCCCGAATGCGGGCGGCGCTTCCTTCCCGACGGGGAAGGGCTGAGGGAGGTCGAATAGATGCAGTTTCATGATCTGGGCGCGCAGTACCGCGCGTTGAAAACCGAAATCGACGCCGGCATCGCCGCCGTGCTGGAGAAGGGCCATTTCATCCTGGGCGAGCAGGTGAGCGAGCTGGAGGACGCGCTGGCCCGCGACGTGGGGCGGCGCTTTTGCGTGACCTGCGGCAACGGCACGGACGCGCTGGTGCTCGCGCTCATGCTGTGGGGCGTGGGGCCGGGCGACGCGGTGTTCGTGCCGGATTTCACCTACTTCGCCTCCGCCGGATGCGCCACCACCGTGGGCGCGGAGATGATTCCGGTGGACATCCGCCCGGATACCTTCAACATCGACCCCGACGCGCTGGAAGCCGCCGTATGCCGGGTGGAGGCCGAGGGGAGCCTTCGGCCCGCGGCCGTGATCCCGGTGGACCTGTTCGGCCTGCCGGCGGACTACCCGCGCATTGCGCAAATCGCCGCGCGTCACGGGCTGCGGATTCTGGAGGATGCCGCTCAGGGCTACGGCGGGCGTATCGGCGATACGAATGCCTGCGCCTTCGGACAGGCGGCCGCCACGTCCTTTTTCCCCGCCAAGCCGCTGGGCTGCTACGGGGACGGCGGCGCGGTCTTTGTGGACGACGCGGAGGAGGACGCGCTGCTGCGCTCTTTGCGGGCCAACGGCAGGGGCGTTTCCGACAAGTACGACAACCAGCGCATTGGCATGAACAGCCGGCTGGACACCCTGCAGGCGGCGGTGCTTCTGCCCAAGCTGCGCGCGCTGCGCGCCTACGAGCTGGATGCGCTCAACGCCGCGGCCGCCGCCTACGCGCAGGCCCTGGACGGGTGCGTGGAGACGCCCCGCGTGCCCGATGGGTACCTGAGCAGCTGGGCGCAGTACACCGTGCTTATGGAAAACCGCACGCGGCGCGACGGGGCGCAGCGCTTCCTCAAGGAGCGCGGCATCCCCAGCATGGTCTACTATCCCCGCTGCATCCATCGGCAGACCGCCTACGCGGACCGGGCGTTTGACGACGCGCTCTATCCGAACGCCCTGGCGGCATGTGACAGGGTGCTCTCTCTGCCCATGCATCCCTACCTGACCGAAGCGGACATCGGCCGGGTGGCGGAGGCGGTGAGGGAATACTGCCGCGCCTGACGCGGATCGGATTTTTTGAGCGTCTCCTTTTGGGGCGCTTTTTCATATCCTGCTGGCCATCCTGGCGGATGGGTGGTATAATGATTGCAACTTTGATTTTCCAGGAGAAAGGAGACGGTAAAAATGGCCGTGGTCAGGCCGCTTTGCGCACAGGACGACTTTGACGAAGCGGGAGAGGTGTATGCCGAAAGCTGGAAGGCGTGCTACCGGGGCCTTCTGCCGCAGGCATTTCTGGACAAGCTGACGCACGACCGCTGGAGCGGCATGCTCCGGGCAGACCCCTCCGCCTCGCTGGGCGTGTTCGAGGACGGACGGATCGTGGGAACCGCCATGGTCAGCTACGCGCGCGAGCCGGGACGCGAGGGCCTGGGCGAGCTGGTCAGCCTCTACCTTCGTCCGGCGGCCATGGGCCGCGGGTATGGCCGCCGCCTGATGGAAGCCGCGCTGCAGAGGCTCCGGGAGGACGGCTGCGAGGGTGTGTGCCTCTGGGTGCTGGAGGGAAACCGGCAGGCCCAGGCATTTTACCGGCACATGGGTTTTCATCCCTCGGGCCGGTCGCAGAAGGAGGTCTTTGGCGGCGCGGAAACCGAGCTGGTGGAGATGATCCTGCGCTGGGAACGCTGAAATTTTTACAAAATGGTTTTCAAAAACTTGGCGATCAGGTATAATAACAGAACGGGATGTGTTCTTCCCACGCACACGCACATTCGGAGGACTATGTACATGCTACGACGCGCTTTGTGCTGCATGCTCTGCCTGCTGCTGGTCACTGCTCCCGCCGCCATGGCGGAAAGCGCCTTTACCATGGCCGGCTACGACGGGGAAAACAGCACGCACGACTGGAACACCAACGGGTTTTTTCTTCGCATGCAGGAAAGGACGGGCCTGACCTTTACCTTTGACCAGTATACCAGCCTGGAAAAGTGGCAGGACGCCAAGGACGCCATGTTCGCGCCCGGCGGCGAGCTGCCCGACGTGCTGTTCAAGGCGGCGCTGACCACGCCGGAACTGATCCGCTATTCCGACAGCGGCCAGCTCATCGACCTGGCTCCGCTTCTGGAGGAGAACGCGCCGAACCTGTGGGCGCTGCTGGAGGCGCATCCCGACTGGCGGGAGGCCATCACGCTGCCCAACGGGAAGATCGCGGCGCTGCCCGCCATTCAGGAGCTGGCCCCGCAGAACGCCATGTGGATCAACCGTGCGTGGCTGGACCGGCTGGGCCTGGAGGCTCCCACGGACTGGGACAGCCTGCGCGAGGTGCTCACGGCCTTCCGCGACCGCGACCCCAACGGCAACGGCAAAAAGGATGAGATTCCCTTTGCCTTCCTGGGGCCGTGGGAGCTGAAGTTCTTCTCCCACGCCTGGGGCGTGGCGGCCAACGACTACAACATCTACCTGGACGAGGACGGGCAGGTGCATTACTGGCCCGCCGAGGACGGCTTCTGGGAGATGGCGCTGGCTCTGCGCGAGCTGTACCAGGAGGGGCTGCTCGACCCCAACGGCTTCATCACGGCCGATGCGCTGCGCCGCATCACGGACGAGGATGCCGCGGCGGTCTACGGCGTGTTTTTCGCGCCGACCCCGGTGAACCTGGTGCCCTATGACATGTCCGTGGATTATGTGCTGCTGGAGCCGCTGACCTACGGCGGAAAGCAGGTCTACCGCGATCTGTGCGGCGAGGTGACGCGCGGCACGTTCGCCATCACCTCCGCCTGCGAGGACCCCGCCGCCCTGCTGGCCTGGGTGGATGTGCTCTACACCGAGGAAGGCGCCATCGCGGCCCTGGCGGGAACCGAGGGCGAGGACTACGTCGTGGGCGAGGACGGCAGCTGGACCTGGAAGGGCGGCATGGAGGCCATGACCGCGTCCACGCTCAGTGAGCTGAGCGTCTACGATACGGGCGATATGCCCTGGCTTTTCCCCGACGCGTTCTACGACCGCTACGGCGAGGAAAACGTGCGGCGGGTCAACGGGGAGCTTCGCAGGCTGGATGCCTTTATCGTAAGGCCCTTCCCCGTCTATACGCTCACGGAGGAGGAGAGCGCCCGCGCGCTTGAGCTGCAGTCGCAGCTGGGTCCCTATGTGGATGAAACGCTGGCGCGCGTGGTGCTGGGGGAGACGGATGCCGGCGAGGCCCAGGCGTTTGCGGAGGGGCTGAAGGAGCGCGGCATGCAGGAGATGATCGATTTGTGGCAGAGCGTCGCCGACCGGCTGGGCGCGTGACGCAAAGCCCCGGTAGAAGCACGCGGCTTCACATCACCAAAGAAGGATGGATGGCTTATGAACAGGTACGCGCAAATGATCAGTGAACTCAAAACCCCAGAGGTCATGAAACGTTTGACCTACCTTTACGGCCAGCGCGGCGGCATGCTGGTGGCGCAGAGCGCGCGCTATTCGCACCTGCTCAAGCGGCACGAGGAGCTTGTCGGCTACGAGGGCCCCATCGCCATGATCAGCGCGCCGGGACGCACCGAAATCGGCGGCAACCACACCGACCATAACCGGGGCAAGGTGCTGGCCGCCGCCGTCAACCTCGACACGCTGGCCGCCGTCAGCCCGCGCCCCGACAGTACGGTCAACATCTACAGCGAGGGATACGCGCCGCTTTCCCTCACGCTGGACGATTTGAGCGTGCGCGAGGCGGAGAAAGGCACCACGGCGGCGCTGGTGCGCGGCGTGGCCGACGGCCTTAAGAAGGCGGGCCTGCGCGTGGGCGGCTTCGACGCGGTGATGACCTCTACCGTGCGCAGCGGCAGCGGGCTGAGCAGCTCGGCCGCGGTGGAGGTGCTGCTGTGCGCCATCTTCGATGAGCTCTATAACGACGACAAGCTGGACTTCAAGCGCCGCGCGCAGATCTCCCAGTACGCCGAGAACGTCTACTTCGGCAAGCCCAGCGGCCTGATGGACCAGATGGCCTCCAGCGCGGGCGGACTGGTGTACATCGATTTCCAGGACGACGATGCGGAGGTGCGCGAAATCAGCTATGATTTTGCCGCCAGAGGCTACGCGCTGGTGGTGGTCAACTCCGGCGGCAGCCATGACAACCTGACCGAGTTCTATGCCGCCATTCCTCAGGAGATGGGTGCCGTGGCCGCCTGCTTCGGCGAAACCTATCTGCGCCGGGTGCAGCCGGAACAGTTCATGCAGACGCTGCCGCAGCTGCGCGAGCGCCTCAGGGACGTGAACGCTGACCGCGCCATCCTGCGAGCCGCGCACTACTTTGCCGAAAACCGCCGCGTGGCCGACGAGGTATCCGCCCTGCAGGCCGACGATCTGCAAGCCTTCTTCCGGCTGGTGACCGAAAGCGGCCGCAGCAGCTTCTGCTACCTGCAAAACATCTTCGCGACGCCAGACCGTCAGGAACTGTCTTTGGCGCTGATGCTGGCCGAAAGCAAGCTGTACAAGGACGGCGCCTGGCGTGTGCATGGCGGCGGCTTTGCGGGCACGACGCTCAATTTTGTGCCCAAACGCAGCCTGGACAGCTTTGTCAAGGAGATGGAGGCGGTATTTGGCGCGCGCAGCTGCAACGTGCTGGATATTCGCCCGGTCGGCCCCGCCTGCATTCGACTGGGGCTGTAAGGAGGACAGTATGAAACGCATCTTTCTGATCGTACTGGACAGCGTGGGCGCGGGTGCGCTTCCTGACGCCGCCGCCTATGGCGACGCGGGCGCCAATACGCTGGGGCATATCATCGAGCAGGCGCATCCGCACCTTCCCAACATGGAGGCCATGGGCCTGGGCCTTATCCCCGGCGTGGGCGGCCCTAAGCCCGTGAACGGAGCGGGCGTGTACGGCCGTGCCGCGGAGGTTTCCGCCGGCAAGGACACCACCACCGGCCATTGGGAGATCGCGGGTCTCAGGCTGGACACGCCTTTTCCCACCTATCCCGACGGCTTTCCGCCCGAAGTGCTGAATGCCTTTGAGGCCGCTATCGGGACAAAGACGCTGGGTAACTATCCGTCCAGCGGCACCGCCATTCTGGATGAACTGGGCGAGGAACACATGCGCACGGGGTATCCCATCGTGTATACCTCCGCCGACAGCGTGTTTCAGATCGCCTGCCATGAGGATGTCGTGCCCCCGGAGCGGCTGTATGAAATGTGCCGCATCGCCCGGGGTATCCTCACCGGCCCCCATGCGCTGGGGCGCGTGATCGCGCGTCCCTTTGTGGGTACGGGCAAGGGCCATTTTACCCGCACGGGCCGCCGGCGCGACTTTTCGCTGGAGCCCATCGGTCCCACGGTGCTAAATGCGCTCAAGGATCATGGCATATTCACCATGGGCATCGGCAAAATCGAGGACATTTTCTGCATGAGCGGCCTGTGCGAAAGCGATCACGCTGCGGGAAACCCCGCCTGTGTGGATTCGTTGATGAAGGCCATGGCACGGGACTTCACGGGGCTGGTGTTTGTCAATCTCGTGGACTTTGACTCCGTCTACGGCCATCGCCGCGACGTGGCGGGCTATGCGCAGGCGCTGGAGTATTTTGACGGACGGCTGAACGAAATCAAGGCCGCCGCGCGCGAAGGCGACCTGATTCTGCTCACGGCGGATCACGGGTGCGACCCCGCGCACACCGGCACCGACCACACGCGCGAATACGTGCCGATTCTGGCCTGGTCGCCGGAGATGACGGGCCTTTGCGACATCGGAACCCGCCGCACCTACGCCGACATCGCGGCCACCGTGGCCGATCTGCTGGGCGTGCCGGAGCGCTTCGGGGCCGAGTCGTTCGCGGACCAACTGAGAAACAACCGGTAAGGAGGATGTTTTATGGGCGAAGAGAACGCGGCCTATCTGGAACAAATCAACCGTGCGGCGGCGGCCATTGAGGCGGCATGCGGCGGCGCGGAAATCGCGGTCATTCTGGGCAGCGGGCTGGGCGGCTATGCCGAGGCGCTGGAGAACGCCAAGTTCTTGCCTTACAAGGACATTCCCGGCTTTCCCGTATCCACCGCGCCGGGTCACGCGAGCCGCTGGTGCGCGGGCACGCTGCATGGCAAGCGCGTGTGCATGATGCAGGGCCGTTTCCATGCCTACGAGGGCTACGACCTGCGCGAGGTGACGCTGCCTGTGCGCGTAATGAAGCGCCTGGGCGTAAAAACGCTGATTGTGACCAACGCTTCCGGCGGGGTGAACATGTCCTTTGTGCCGGGCGATCTGATGCTGATGACGGATTTCATCAACCTGTCGGGCAAAAACCCGCTGACCGGCCCCAATCTGGATGAGTTCGGTCCGCGCTTCCCGGATATGACCCACGCCTACGACGTAGGCCTGCAAAAGCTGACGCGCGAGGTGGCCGCAAAGCTGGGCATCGCGCTGCGCGAAGGCGTATACTGCTGGATGAACGGTCCCACCTATGAATCGCCCGCGGAGATCCGCATGGCGCGCATTCTGGGCGGCGACGCGGTGGGCATGTCCACCGTGCCGGAGACGATTGTGGCGCGGCACAGCGGCATGGACGTGCTGGGCCTGAGCTGCATCACCAACATGGCCGCGGGCATCCTGGACCAGCCCCTGACCCACCAGGAAGTCATGGAGACCGGCGAGCGGGTGAAGGACACCTTCCGCGCGCTGGTGGACGGCGTGATCGCCGCCCTGTGATTTTTTCCTGACGGGCGCCGTTTCGACGGCTATTTTGCTCCTTTCACGCGTATGGTATCACAGACCCTATGCGTGGAAGGAGTTTTTTGTATGAGAAAGGAGATCGCGCGGCTGGGCGCGTTGCTGCTCGCGCTGTGCTGGCTGGGCGGGACGGCGCTGGCCGCGCCGCTGGAGGCGGAGCCGCCGCTGGAGCTGGCGTCGCCCAGCGCGATGCTTGTGGAGGCCGGAACGGGGACCGTCATCTTTGAGAAAAACGCCGACGAGCGTCGGCAGGCCGCCAGCGTGACCAAGCTGATGACGCTACTGCTCGTGTTTGAGGAGCTGGAAGCGGGGCGCATTCATCTGGACGATCCCGTGACCGTGAGCCAGGAGGCCGCCGCGCAGATCGGGAGCCAGGCGCTTCTGGACGCGGGCGCGGTGTATTCGCTGGGCGATTTGCTGCACGCCACCATCGTGGCCAGCGCCAACGACGCGGCCTGTGCCCTGGCCGAGCATATCGCGGGCACGGAAGCGGCCTTTGCCGAGCGGATGAACGCCCGTGCGGCGGAGCTGGGGCTGGAAAACACATACTACACCAACGCCACCGGCCTGCCGGACGACGCCCAGTATACCACCGCGCGCGACGTGGCCGCCCTCTCGGTGGAGATGTGCCGGCATCCGGACTATTTCACCCACGCTTCGGTATGGATGGACACGCTTACCCATCCCAGCGGACGCGTGACCGACCTGACCAACACCAACCGGCTGGTACGGTTTTACGAGGGCTGCGACGGGCTGAAAACCGGCAGCGCGGACGCTTCGCGCTACTGCCTGAGCGCCACGGCGGAAAAGGACGGCCTGAGGCTGATCGCCGTTGTGCTGGGCGCGGAAACCAGCCAGAAGCGCTTTGACGAGGCGCGCGCCATGCTGGATTACGGCTTTGCCAACTACAAGCGCGTGACGGTGCTGAGCAAGGGGGATCGGCTGGGCCAGCGCGTATCCGTGCGGCTGGGCATGGCCGACGATGTGGAGGCCGCCGTGGGCAGGGGCATGAGCATGCTTTTGAAGCCGGGGCAGGAGAAGCAGCTCTCGCTGGAGGTGGAACTGCCCGCGGAGGTACCCGCGCCCGTGCGCGCGGGCGACACGCTGGGCATGATCCGCGTCAAGCTCGACGGCAGCGTGATCGCGCGCCTGCCTGCCGTAGCCGCGGAGGATGTGGGCATGCCCGGCCTGCTGGAAGGCTTTTTCCGGGTGCTGAACAACTGGAGATAGGGTTTTCCGGCGCGAAAAAAAAGGAAGCCCCGGCAGTTGCGTCGGGGCTTCCCTTTTTGCGGGCTATACGATTTTGCGCAACCCCGGTACCCGGCGCATGAGCCACGCCGCGGCCAGCGCCAGCGCAAACACCACCGCCTCCCAGACCAGCGCCGCCGCGAGCGGAGGCAGCGCGCCGCACAGCGGCAGGAACAGCCGGTCCTGCGTCTGGGCGATCACCCAGTCCTGTACCAGATAGATGCCGAAGGCGCAGCCGCCCAGCTCCGCGAGGACGCGTCTGTGGCGCTGCGGCCAGCGCGCGCCGCGCATGAGCGCCATCACGGAAACGGCGCTCATGGCCGTGAGCAGCGAGGGATGCATGCGGTCATCCATGAACCAGTATTTTTCGCCGGGGGCGACGCGGCCGTATTCCACATAGGTGAGCAGCACACTGGCCAGGAGCGATGCGGCCAGCACCGCCCAAGCCAGGCGCATGCGCCCGCGCGTGGGCGTAAAGCAGCGGCGCAGCCAGTGCCCGGCGAAGAGCAGCCCCACGTACACGGTGAACAGCGGCGCGTTCAAATAGGCGGGCGGAGCGATGGCCGGCACGTAATGCGCGGCCAGCGGCCACAGCCCGTCCCAGAGAAAGCACAGGCCCGCCAGCGCGGCGAGGCCGCGTCCGCTCAGGGAGGCCGCCAACCGCTGCAGGAAGGGCAGCATCACCATTAGGCTCAGGTAGAACGTGAGATACCAGAACGAATCGGTGATCTGCTGCGTCCACACCAGCGAAAGGAACGTGCCAAGGTCGGCCATGCGGGGCCACAGGCCCCAGTAGACCCACGCGTCATAGAGGTAGTAGGCGTAGGAGAACAGAAGCAGCGCGGCCACGATGCGCGCCATGCGCCCCAGCACCCTGCGGGGCGTGTCCCGGCGGGGCAGGAGGCATGCGCCGGAGACCATCACAAACAGCGGCACCGCCATTTTGCTCACGTAGTACCAGCCGACCGACAGCCACCATTGCGCATCCTGCGGCGTGAGGGCCTGAAACACCTTGCTGTTGGTGTGGTTGACGATGACTCCGAAGGCGGCCAGCGCGCGCAGCGCGTCCAGCCAGCCCTCGCGCCGGGAGGTCCCGGCCACGGCGGCGGGGGTCATGCCTCGGCTCCGTCCGCGTGCGCTTTCAGCCAGCGGTCCAGCCGCTCGATGCTGTCGGACACCGCCTGCGGCGCGGGGCCGCCCCGCAGGGAGCGCCGCTCCACGCATGCCTCCAGCGAAATGGCCTCGTACACATCCTCGTCAAAGGCGGGATGTGCGGCGCGCAGCTCCTGAAGCGACAGATCCTCCAGCGCGCGGCCCTCATGCACGCATTTGCCCACCAGCGAGCCGCTCACGTGATGCGCGTCGCGGAAGGGCACGCCCTTGCCCACCAGGTAATCCGCCAGGTCGGTGGCGTTGGTGAAGCCCAGGCCCGCGCTCCTGCGCATCGCGTCGGCGCGGAAGGCGGTGGTGCGCAGCATCTCGGTAAAGGTGGGCAGGCATTTGCAGAGCGTGTCGTAGGCGTCGAAAAAGGCCTCCTTGTCCTCCTGCATGTCCTTGTTGTAGGCCAGGGGGAGGCCCTTCATCACGGTGAGCAGGGCCATGAGGTCGCCGTAGACGCGCCCGGTCTTTCCGCGGGTCAGCTCGCAGGCGTCGGGGTTCTTCTTCTGGGGCATGATGCTGGAGCCGGTGGCAAAGCCGTCGTCCATCACGGCGGTGGAAAACTCGTTGGTGCTCCACAGGATCAGCTCCTCGCAGAAGCGGCTGAGGTGCATCATCGCAATGCTGGCCGCCGAGAGGAAGGAAAGCAGGAAGTCGCGGTCGCTCACGCCGTCCAGCGCGTTGTCCGTCAGGCGGGAGAAGCCCAGCAGCTCGCGCACACGGTCGCGGTCGAGCGGATAGGTGGTGCCCGCCAGCGCGCCGGAGCCCAGGGGCATGGCGTCGGCCTCGTCATAAGCGTTGTCAAAGCGCGTCACGTCGCGCATGAACATCTGCGCGTAGGCCATCAGGTGAAACGCCAGCGTGACCGGCTGCGCCTTTTGCAGGTGCGTATAGCCGGGCATAACGGTGTTCAGGTGTTCCCTGGACAGGGCGCTGAGCAGCGAAAGCAGCGAGAGCAGCATATCCCGTACATGACGGCAGGCCCCGCGCGCGTACATGCGCACGTCCAGAGCCACCTGGTCGTTGCGGCTGCGGCCGGTGTGCAGGCGCTTGCCCGCCTCGCCGATGCGGTCGGTCAGGAGGGCCTCCACGAACATATGCACGTCCTCCGCGCCCATGTCGATGGCCAGCGTGCCGGCGCGGTAGTCGCTGAGAATTCCCTGCAGGCCCTCCACGATGCGCTCCGCGTCCTCCCTGGGGATGATGCTCTGCTCGCCCAGCATGGTGGCGTGGGCGATGGAACCGGTCACGTCGCATTCCAGCAGGCGCTGGTCAAAGGGGATCGAAGATTGAAAATCATCCAGAAGGGCGCTGGTGGGTTTCTCAAAGCGCCCGGCCCATAGTTTCGCCATATGCATCCATCCTGTTCCCGCGCCGGGGGCGCGTTATTCTTTGGCTTACGCGGAGACGGTCTGCGCGGAGCGGCGCAGCTCAATCTCCTGCACGTGCCGTCCGTCGGTCCTGAGCACGGTGGCATGCCACGGGCCGCAGTCGAAGCTGTCGCCGGGCTGGGGCACGCGCTCGGTCATCTCCATCACCCAGCCGCTGACGGTGCTGGCTTCGGTGGAGCAGTCCAGCCCCAGCTTTTCAAACAGATCCTCCGGATCTGCGGAACCCAAAGCGCGGCAGGTGTTGTCGTTGAGGAAGCGGAAGGGCTCCTCGACCTCGTCGTGCTCATCCCAGATTTCGCCCACGAGCTCCTCCAGAATGTCCTCCATCGTGACGATGCCCACGGTGCCGCCGTATTCGTCGGCCACCACGGCCATCTGCGACTGCGTGCGCTGAAGCAGGCGCAGCGTGTCGCTGATTTTGGCCCCCTGCGGCACATAGACGGGCTTTTTCATGATGGCGGACAGGTCAAAGTCGCCGCCCTTGCGCGCGCGGTTGTAAAAATCCTTCTGGTGGATGACGCCCACGATATGGTCCAGCGTGTCCTCGTAGACGGGCAGGCGCGAATAGCCCGACGATTCGAACTTGTCGGCCGTCTCCTGCTTGGTACTCTCCAGCGGCACGCCGTCCACCCGCACGCGCGGGGTGAGGATGTCGCTGACGTCCAGGTCGTGAAACTCGATGGCGCTTTTGAGCAGCTCGCTCTCGTCGGCGTTCATGCCGCCCTCCTGCTTGGCTTCTTCTACCAGGGTGAGCAGCTCGTCCTGGGTGATGGCATGGTCGTCGTCCACGCGCAGCAGGCGGCTGAGGAACTGCTTCCACTTGGTAAAGAGCCAGTTGACCGGCTTGAGCACCGTCACAAACACCCGGATGAGCGGATACACCGCCATGGCAAAGCGCTCCGGCACCTCCTTGGCCAGGCTCTTGGGCGAGATTTCGCCGAAGATCAGCACAAACACGGTCACAACGGCCGTGGATACGCCCACGCCCGCGTCGCCCAGCCAGCGCACGAACATCACCGTGCCCACGGAGGCCAGGGCGATATTGACGAGGTTGTTGCCTACGAGAATGGTGGAAAGCAGCTCGTCATACCGGTCCGCCAGGGCCAGGGTGTCGGCTGCGCGCTTCTGCCCGCGGTCTGCCAGGCTTTTGAGCCGGGCGCGGTTGAGGGACGAATAGGCCGTCTCGGTGGCGGAGAAGAACGCGGAAAGCGTTACCAGCACCAGCATCAGCAACAGTTCCGTGGTGGTTCCCTGCATGGTTTTCCTCCTTAAAATGCAGACTGGAAGCAGGCCCGTACGCCCTTGCCGGGCCGTGCGGATGCCATGCTTCCAGTTACGCGCTTTTTCCAAAAAGCGAAACGCAAACAGGCGGCCACGTTGATGGCCGCCCCACGGGAGTGCGGGCGCAAACCGGGCTCCCCGCGCCTTCGCGCCGGGACCGTTCGGGTACCAGGATCGCCGTCCACGGCGATATCACACTCCTTTGAATCTTCCTTGTGGAATGGCAAGAGTGTATCACATGCGCAGCCGAATGTCAAATCCGGCAGGGGAGCGGCTTGAAACCTTTCATCGAACCTGATACAATGCTGGGACAAGG
Source organism: uncultured Eubacteriales bacterium (assembly GCA_944349545.1). Lineage (GTDB taxonomy): Bacteria > Bacillota > Clostridia > Christensenellales > Aristaeellaceae > Limiplasma. The sequence goes on along the minus strand of CALVNG010000009.1, from coordinate 24,333 downwards.
GAGGCGGAAACGATGCAGGATTTTACGGAAATGGTCAACCGTCAGCGGGCGTATTTTCTCAGCCAGGCCACCAAGCCGTACGGGTTTCGCCTGGAGAAGCTGCGCGCGCTTTCCGGCTGGATTGACGCCAATGAGGACGCCGTGCTGGAGGCGCTTGCAGAGGACCTGGGCAAGTGCGCCTTCGAGGGGTATCTGACCGAGGTGGCCATGGTGCGCCAGGAGATCCGGGATGCGCTGCGCCATCTGGCCGAGTGGATGCACCCCCGGCGGGTGCGCACGGCGGTGGGGCAGTTTCCGGGCCGCTGCCGCATCTACAGCGAGCCCTACGGGATCACGCTGATCATGTCGCCCTGGAACTATCCCTTTCAGCTGACCGTGGCGCCGCTGATCGGGGCCATTGCCGCGGGAAACTGCGCGGTGGTCAAGCCGTCGGCCTATTCGGCGGCCACCTCGGCGCTGCTGCGCCGCATGGCGCAGGAGCTGTTTGCGCCGGAGCACGTGGCCGTGGTGGAGGGCGGACGCGAGGAAAACGCCCGCCTGCTGGAGCAGCGGTTTGATTTCATCTTCTTTACCGGCAGCCCGCAGGTGGGGCGGCTGGTGATGGAAAAGGCGTCCGCGCATCTGACGCCGGTGAGCCTGGAACTGGGCGGAAAAAGCCCCGTGATCGTGGACGAGACGGCGGATATCGCGCTCACGGCCCGGAGGCTGGTGTGGGGCAAGCTGCTCAACGCCGGGCAGACCTGTGTGGCTCCGGACTATGTGCTGGTGCATCACAGCCGTGAGCAGGCGCTGGTGGAGGCGCTGATCGGGGAGATCCGCGCCCGGTACACCAGCGCGCCCCTGATGAATGAGGAATGGCCGCACATCATCAACCGCAAGCACTTTGACCGGCTGGTGGGGCTGCTGGGCAGCGGAGCCATCAGCCACGGCGGGCAGATCGACCCGGAAAGCCTTCGCATCTCGCCCACCATTCTGACCGATGTGGCGTGGGACAGCCCCGTGATGCAGGAGGAGATCTTCGGGCCCATTCTGCCGGTGCTGACCTACCGCAGCCTCGACGAGGCCATCGCCCGCATCCAGGAGCGGCCCAAGCCGCTGGCCCTGTATCTGTTCACGCGGGACGCGGCCACGGAGCGCCGCGTGATGGACGAGGTGAGCTTCGGCGGCGGCTGCGTCAACGACACGGTGCTGCACCTGGCCACCTCCGACATGCCCTTTGGCGGCGTGGGGGAAAGCGGCATGGGCGGCTACCACGGCAAGTACAGCTTCGACACCTTTTCCCATCAGAAGAGCGTGCTCAAGCGCCTGCCCTGGCCGGACGTGGCGCTGCGCTACGCGCCCTACGGGCAAAAGCTCAGGCAGCTCAAGCGGCTGATGTGAAAACGATAGGAAAAATGGCAACGCCGCGGACGGTGCGTCCGCGGCGTTTCGCTGCTGCTGTGCCTTCCCGTCAGCCGGGCAGCTCGCGTGCCCAGTCGGTCAGCTGCTCAATGCGCGTGCCCTCGCTGCCGGTCGCGGGGTCGTAGGCAAATTCGTGCAACTGCTTGCAGGGGAAGCGGTCGCACTGGCCGCAGTGCTCCTTTTTCTTGCTCTCACAGCAGTTTTTGATGGGGCAGCTCTTGGCCCAGTAGGGCTTTTTGATCTTGAGACAGCCCGCGCATTTCATGATGTCGCGGTACTTGCATTCGCTGCACAGAAGGCCGCAGCGGGATTCGATCATCGTAGGTTCCCTCCTTTGGACGGATGGCCGGTGTGCGGAGTATAGCAGAGTTTCGCTCGGGTGTCAACCGCGCGGGACTACTGCTCGAACTGGCTCAGGTACAGGCGTGCGTAGAAGCCGCCGCGGGCAAGCAGCTCCCCGTGCGTGCCCTGCTCGACCACGTCGCCCTGGTTCATCACCAGAATCACGTCCGCGTTCTCAATGGTGGACAGGCGGTGCGCCACGATGAAGCTGGTGCGGCCGGTCATCAGCTTTTCAAAGGCACGCTGGATGCGCTGCTCGGTGCGGGTGTCGATGGAGGAGGTGGCTTCGTCCAGAATCAGCATGGGGGGCAGGCACAGCATCACGCGCGTGATGCACAACAGCTGCTTCTGACCCTGGCTGAGGCTTCCGCCGTCCTCGGTGATGACGGTATCGTAGCCTTCCGGCAGGCGCTTGATGAAGCTGTGGGCATGCGTGGCCTTGGCCGCGGCGATGACCTCGTCGTCGGTGGCGTCCTCGCGGCCCATTTTGATGTTGTCGCGAATGGTGCCGGCCTTGAGCCAGGTATCCTGCAAAACCATGCCGTAGGCGCTGCGCAGGCTCTTTCGGGTCACGTCGGCGACGCACTGGCCGCTAAGCTCGATGCGGCCCTCGTCCACGTCGTAGAAGCGCATGAGCAGGTTGATCAGCGTGGTTTTGCCGCAGCCCGTGGGACCTACGATCGCGATGCGCTGGCCCGGCGAGACGGCCAGGTTCAGATGCCGGATCAGCTCCCGCTCCGGCGTATAGGAGAAGCTCACATCCCGCAGCGCCACAGAGCCGTCCACATGCTTAAGCTCCGCGGGCGCGTCGGGCGTCTCCGGCGGCTGGGCGATCAGGTCCAGCACGCGCCCGGCGCAGGCCAGCGCGCTCTGAAGCTCCGTGACCACGCCGGAAATCTCGTTGAAGGGCTTGGTGTACTGATTGGCGTAGCTCAAAAATGCCGACAGCTGACCCACCGTGATGCCGCCTGTGGTCACGGCCACCAGCGCGCCCGCCACGCCCACACAGGCATACACCAAAGCGTTGACAAAACGGGTGGCCGGGTTGGTCAGGGAGGAGTAGAAAATGGCGCGCAGGCTGCACTTTTCGAGCCGCTCGTTCACCTCGTCAAAACGGCGCTGGGTTTCATCCTCCATGGAGAAGGCACGCACCACCTTCTGATGGGTGACCATCTCGTCGATGAGCGCGGTCTGCTCGCCACGCGTGCGGGTTTGCAGCGTGAACATCTTGAACGTGCGCCGGGCGATGAAGGCCGCCGCTACCAGGCTCAGCGGTGTGATGACCACCACCGCCGCCGCGATGACGGCGTTGACCGAGAACATGAAAAACAGGGTGCCCACGATGGTCAGAACGCCCGTAAAGAGCTGCGTAAAGCCCATCAGCAGGCCGTCTGCGAACTGGTCCACATCCGCGATGACGCGGCTGACCACGTCGCCCGTGGGCTGCCGGTCCAGATAGGACAGGGGCAGGCGCTGGATGTGGGCGAAGGCGTCGCGGCGGATGTCGCGCACGGTGCAGTAGGTCAGACGGTTGTTGCACAGGCCCATGAGCCACTGGGCCAGAGCCGTCAGGGCCACCAGCGCCAGAATACCGGCCAGAATGGGCCACAGCGCCGCAAAATCCACCGCGCCGGGCCCCAGCAGCAGGTCCACCGCATCGCCGGTAAGAATGGGCACATACAGCGTGCTGGCCACGGTGATCACACACAGCACAAGCGAGGCCCAAAGGTAGCCGCGGTAATGCCCGACGTAGGCCAGCACGCCCCGGAGCGTATCCTTGCGGGATGACGTCGTTTTCATCACACGGCCTCCTTGGGATACTGCGAGGAGTAGATTTCCTGATAGACGGGGCAGGTTTTCAGCAGCTCGTCATGCGTGCCAAGGCCGGCGAGCTCGCCGTCGTCCAGCACGACAATCACGTCCGCGTGACGGATGGAGCTGGCCCGCTGCGACACGATGAACACCGTAACCGGCCAGTCCAGCGCGCGAAGCGACTTGCGAAGCGCCGCGTCGGTGGCGTAGTCCAACGCCGAGGCGCTGTCGTCCAGAATGAGGATCTCAGGCCTGCGCACCAGCGCGCGGGCGATGGTCAGGCGCTGGCGCTGTCCGCCGGACAGGTTGCGCCCGCCCTGCTCCACCATCTCATCCAGCCCGCCGGGCTTGGCGCGCACCACCTCGGCGGCCTGCGCGGCCTCCAGCGCGCGCCACAGCGCTTCGTCCGTGGCGTCGAGGTCGCCCCAGCGGAGGTTGTCCCGGATGGTGCCCTGAAACAGCACCGCCTTCTGCGGCACCACGGCGATTTTCCGGCGCAGGTCCTCCACGCGCTGCTCCCGCACGTCCACGCCGTCTACCAGCACGCGCCCCGCCGATACGTCGTAGAAACGGGGAATCAGGTTGACCAGCGTCGTCTTGCCGCTGCCCGTGCCGCCGATGACGCCTACGGTCTGCCCGCGTCGCGCCGCAAAGCTGATGTGCGAAAGCGAATCCGCGCCCGCGCCCTGATACCGTGCCGACACGTCCTCAAAGCGCACGCAGACATCCGCGCCGGCCTGGGCCGCGGCGGGAGCGGCGGGCATGGGCATGGAGGCGCGCGTGGCCATCACGCCCTCGATGCGCCCCGCGCAGGCGATGGATTTGGTGATGGTCACGATGAGGTTTGCAAACTTGACCAGCTCCACCAGAATCTGCGAAAGGTAGTTGACCAGCGCCACCACCGCGCCCTGCGTGAGCAGGCCCGCCTGCACCTGAATCGCGCCGCTCCACAGCAGCGCCGCCAGCGCGCCGTTGACCAGCACGTAGGTCAGCGGGTTCATCAGCGCCGAGAGCGCGCCCACGCGGCGCTGCATGCGGCACAGGAGCTGATTGTCCGCGTCAAAGGCGGCCTGTTCGCTCTCCTGCTTGCCAAAGGCGCGCAGCACGCGCACGCCGGTCAGGTTTTCGCGGGTGTGCACGAGCACCCGGTCCAGCTGGCCCTGCACCTTGCGGTGACCGGGCAGCGTCAGCCGCATCATGCCCGCGACCGTCAGTCCCAGCAGCGGGATCAGCGCCAGGAAGATCAGCGCCGTCCTGGCGTCCACGGTGAATGCCATCACCATTGCGCCCAGCACCACGAAGGGCGAGCGCAAAAGCAGGCGCAGCGTCATGTTCACACCCGTCTGCACCTGGTTCATGTCGGTGGTCATGCGGTTGATGAGCGTGGAGGCGCCCAGCGTATCCAGCTCGGTGTAGGAAAGCCCCTGAATATGCCGAAACAGCGCGCTTTTGAGCTTCGCGGCAAAGCCCACCGCCGCCCTGGCGGCGAAGTACTGGGCCGTGACGGAGCTGACGAAGCCCAAAAGCCCCAGCCCTGCCAGCCCCAGGCCCATGCGCAGCACGTAGCCCGTATCGCGCGCCTGGATGCCGTTGTCGATGATCGCCGCCATGATCAGGGGGACGAACAGCTCCAGCACCGCTTCCAGGAGCTTGAACAGCGGGGCGAGCACGCATTCCTTGCGGTAGGGTTTGAGAAAGGGAAGCAGCGTTCGCATGGCAGATCTCCTCAAATGGAAAAAGTCGAAACATCCCTTATTGTAGCACGGTTTTTCAAATGTGCAAGCGGTTGACGGAAGGGCCGGAGGATGGTAGGATAAGGAAAACGGGGAGGGGTTTCATGGCTGCGCTGGTGATGCTGGTTTTGCTCGCGTGCGCTTGCGCGCTTTTGTGCGAGCTGTTTGAAAGAAGGCTGGAGGAAGTGCTGCCGCTGGCCGCGTGCGCGGTGGTGTTGTGGATGTACGCCTTTGCGCTGGCGGGCCTGCTGCGTGCGGGAGCGCTGGCGGCGCTGGCGCTGTGCGCCGCGTGCCTGCCGGCCGCGCTGGTCCTGGCGGCGAAAAGGCGCGGCCTGCGTGCGCTTCTGGGGCGGATTTTCACGCCGGCGGCGCTGATCTACACGCTGTTGTGCCTGGCGGCGCTCGTGGCCAACGCGGGCAAGCCCGTGCATACCTGGGACGAGTTCACCTACTGGGCCGACGCGGTCAAAATCATGACGCTTAAGGGCGTGCTGCCCGCCGAACCGGCCGCGCGGTCGCTTTTTGCGTCCTATCCGCCGGCGCTGCCCCTGTGGCAGTACCTGACCCAGACGGTCAACGGGCTTATGGGCGGCGGGCTTGACGAGGGGCTGCTGTTCATCAGCTACCAATGCCTGATGCTTGCGTTTTTCATGCCCTTCCTGCGCGGGGCGCGGCTCCGGCGGCCGCTGGAGTGGCTGGCTTTGGCAGCGGGGGTGCCGTTGTGCGTGCTCGTTGCCTTTCCGCGCGGGCTGGACCTGTTGCACGCGGATATGATGGTGGGCGTGCTGGGCGGCTTCGCCTGCGCATGGCCGCTGCTGTTTCCCGTGCGGGACCGCTTTTCGCTGCTGACATTGTGCGCGTCGCTGGCGGTGCTCACGCTGGTCAAGGACGCGGGACTCCTCTACGCGCTGGCGGGGGTCGTGGCGGCGTATGCGTGCCTGCGCACGCAGGGCGACGAGCCGGCCCTTGAACGCGGGAAAGCGGTTCGGCACGCGCTGTGGCCACTCGGCTGCGTGGCGGCAGCGCGCCTCACCTGGAGCGCCTATGCCGCAGTCATGGGTGCGACGGCACAGGCTACCTTCTCCGATCCGCTCAGCCTGAGCGCGCTGCTTTCGCCGGAAGGAGCGTGGCGGCGTACCACGCTTCGCAATTTCCTCTACAAGTTTTTTGAAGCCATCGTGCCGGTGGGCGACACGGACATGAGCATCAGCTATTTCCTGGCCTTCGTGCTCATCGGAGCGGGGTTTGCGCTGCTGTACGGCGCGGTGCGCAAAAGCGCGCTGGCCCCGCGGATGCGGCGCACGGCCTGGGTGGTCTTTGCCGCGGCGGTTCTCTACATCGCCGGGACGGGGCTGACCTATGTGTTCAAGTTCTATGAGGACGAGGCCGTGCGCATGGCCTCCTACGAACGGTATCTGAGCATTGCGGTGCTGGCGGCGGGCTTTGTGCTCTTCGTCTGCGCGGTCTGCCTTCGGCAGCCCCGGATGCAGGGCGGCATGGGCCGCCGCGCCTCCGTGCTGGCTCTGGCGGCGCTGCTGGCGGTTTCGCCGGTGGAGAGCGCACTCAATGCCGTCACCCGCCTGGATGCGCAGGCCGCCCTGCAGAAGCAGGCGGTTTATCTGGACGCGGAGGCAGGCGTGCGTGCTCTGTGCGAGACGGGGCAGGAGCGCATCTACGTACTTGCACCGGGGTCGGGCGGGTTTGAATACCAGGTGATGCGCTACCGCCTGCGTCCCCTCGTGATGCTGGATGCGCCCTGGAACCCGGTGGACGACCCGGCTGCCGTGGACCGCTTCACGGCCTGCCTGTCGCCGGAGGAGCTGATGGAGGGCCTTCTGGAAAGCGATCTTGTGCTGGTCTTTGGCAGCACGGAGGCCTTCGTGCAGACCTATGGGTCGCTCTTTGCGCAGCTGCCGCAGGAGGGAGAGGTACAGATCTATCGCGTGGACAAAGAAAACCGCCTGCTGGCGCCTGCCTGACAGGTGCCTATAAGGCGCATACCTTCTGCCTTTGCAGCATTCCCTGCGCAAGGCCTGCGCCCAACGCCCACAGGTCATAGGCGCGCAGGTCCAGCGCGGCCAGCGGGTCGGCGGAATCCAGCTCGGCGGCGCGGGCGGGCAGGGGAAGCGCGCTGCGGCGCAGCTCCCCGTTCAGCGCTCCGCGCCTGAGGCCCAGCACGCGCGCATAGGTGGGCTGGGGATGCGCGGCGAGAAGGTCGCCGGTCATGTCCAGCAGCGCATGGCATAACAGGCGGCTCAGGCGCGCATGGGCGTACCGTCGGGTCTTGAGCAGGGAAAGCAGCTCCTCCCGCGTCGCGGCACGGGCCGCGCAGGCCTTAAGGCGGTGCTCCAGCCCCTCGGTGCAGTCGGGCAGACGCGAAAGCGCCTGTGTACTCTGCGCGCGCAGCTTGTAGAGGAGCACCTGGTCCAGCGCGTCCGGGCGGCAGACGGGCGCGGCGGGCAGGTCATAGCCGCAGGCTGCGCGGGCTGCCGCCAGATCCCCGCCGAGAAAGGCGGCGCGCACCGCCGTGGCGGAGGGCCAGCGCTGCCCCTCCAGTGCGGAGGCGTGATAGTCGCCTTCGCGCCTGACCGGCAGGGGAAGGAGCGGGCTTTGCAGCCGGCGGAGGGCACGCAGGTAACACAGCGCCAGGATGTTGTTGGGCTTTTCCCAGGGCGCGAGAGGCGAGGCCGGAAGGCAGGCCGCAAGCGCCTCGCCCTGCGCGGCGGCGAAGCTCGCGCCGCGGTCCAGCGCAGCCCTGAGCGCGGCCTGAAACGCCGGCGTGGGCGCGTCCAGCAGCGAGGCCGCGGGCAAAAGCGCGTCCAAACCGTCCTCCGCGCCGAAGGAGAGGTGCGTGACAAAGCCAAGGCGGGTGAGAAGACTTACGCCGCCCAGCGCAAAATGCTCGGCGTCGCGCACGCAAAAGGCGCAGGGCAATTCCAGCACCAGGTCCGCACCGGCCTCCAGCGCGGCGCGGGCGCGCACGGCGGGCGCGTGCAAAGCGGGCATTCCCCGCTGCGTGAACGGCCCGCTCATCAGACACACGATGCGCGCGCCGGGCAGCTGTTCCCGGATCAGATCAAACTGCCGCCGGTGGCCCCGGTGGAAGGGGTCATATTCGCAGATGATGCCCACGATGGCTTCCATGTCCCCGCCCATGCGCGCAAAGGGGTTTTCCTGCGCGCTTTTTTGGGCTTTCCCCCTTCCATTTAATAAGAAAAAGTTGTATACTGTATAGGTTGAAAACAGATACACCCTCTGTATTTTAGCACATCAGGGAGGAAAAGAACATGTCTGCGATTGAGAAAATCAAAGCCAAGGCCCGGGCTGACGTAAAGCACATCGTACTGCCGGAGGGCACCGAGCCCCGCACCGTGCAGGCCAGCGCCAAGATCCTGAAGGAAGGCGTGGCCCGCGTCACGCTGCTGGGCAACCCCGACGAGGTGCGCAAGGTTGCCGCCGAGACCGGCACCGACCTTACGGGCGTGGCCATCATCGACCCCGCGGCCAGCGAAAAGAGCGCCGCCTATGCCGAGCTGCTCTACGAGCTGCGCAAGGCCAAGGGCATGACGCCCGAACAGGCCACGGAGCTGGTGACCAAAAACACCCTCTATTACGGCGCGGTGATGCTCAAGGCGGGCGACGCCGACGGCATGGTGGCCGGCGCCATCAACTCCACCGGCAACGTGCTTCGTCCGGCGCTGCAGATCATCAAGACGGCCCCCGGAATCAAGGTGGTGTCCAGCTGCTTCATCATGGAGCTGCCCGACCACAAGTGGGGCGACGACGGCGTGATGATCTTCGGCGACTGCGCGGTCATCCCCAATCCCACGGCCGAAGAGCTGGCCGCCATCGCCATTGCCAGCGCCGCCTCCGGCAGGCAGCTGGTGGACATCGACCCGCGCGTGGCCATGCTTTCCTTCTCCACCAAGGGCAGCGCCAAGCACGACAACGTGACCAAGGTGCAGGAGGCCACGAAGATGGCCCGCGAGCTCGCGCCCGACTTGCAGCTTGACGGTGAGCTGCAGGCGGACGCCGCGCTGGTGGAAAGCGTCGGTCAGCTCAAGTCCCCCGGCAGCACCGTGGCGGGCCATGCAAACGTGCTGGTATTCCCCGACCTGCAGGCCGGCAACATCGGCTACAAGCTGGTGCAGCGTCTGGCGGGCGCGGAGGCCATCGGCCCCATCATCCAGGGCCTGGCCAAGCCTGTGAGCGACCTGAGCCGCGGCTGCTCCGTGGATGACATCGTCAGCGTCGTAGCCATCACCGCCGTCAAGGCGCAGGCGTAAGCAACAGATAAGGAGAGCGACCAATGAAAATTCTGATCGTCAACGCGGGTTCTTCCTCTTTGAAATATCAGCTGGTGGACATGGACGGCGAAAAGCTCATGGCCAAGGGCCTGGTGGAGCGCATCGGCATCGAGGGCAGCAAGCTCACCCAGAAGGTGAACGGCCAGGAGATCGTCTTTGAGCAGCCCATCAAGGACCATACCGAGGCCTGCTCCCTCATGATCAAGGCCCTGACCGACCCGGAGAAGGGCGCGGTCAAGCATATGGACGAAATCGGCGCGGTGGGCCATCGCGTGCTCCATGGCGGCGAGGCCTTCACCGCCAGCGTGCTCATCAACGAGGAGGTCAAGGAGGCCATCCGCGCCAACATCCCCCTGGGCCCCCTGCACAACCCCGCCAACCTCATGGGCATCGAGGCCTGCGAGAAGGTCATGCCCGGCACGCCCAACGTGGCCGTGTTCGACACCGCCTTCCACCAGACCATGCCGCCCAAGGCCTACCTCTACGGCGTGCCCTACGAGTACTACGAGCGCCTGCACGTGCGCCGCTACGGCTTTCACGGCACCAGCCACCGCTACGTAAGCAAGCGCGTGTGTGAGTTCCTGGGCCTGGACCGTAAAAAAACCCGCGTCATCACCTGCCATCTGGGTAACGGCAGCTCCATGGCGGCTGTGGACGGCGGCAAGTGCGTGGACACCAGCATGGGCATCACGCCTCTTGAGGGCGTCATCATGGGCACCCGCTCCGGCAGCATGGACCCCGCGGTGGTCCAGTACATCGCCAACAACGAGCACATGACCGTGGACGAGGTCCTCAACATGTGCAACAAAAAGAGCGGCCTGCTTGGCATCAGCGGCCTGAGCAGCGACATGCGCGACATCGACGCCGCCGCCGACAGCGGCCATGAGCGCGCCATCATCGCCCGCGACATGCTCATCCACGGCATCCGCAAGTACATCGGCAGCTACGCTGCGGTCATGAACGGCGTGGATGTGATCGTCTTTACCGCCGGCATCGGCGAAAACGGCGCGGAGCTGCGCGAAAAGGTCATGGAAGGCTTTGAATTCCTGGGCGCCAAGCTCGATCCCGTTAAGAACGTCGAGGGCAACCGCAAGGAAAGCGTCATCTCTGCCGACGACAGCAAGGTCAAGATCTGCGTCATTCCCACGGACGAGGAAATCGTCATCGCGCGGGATACCCTGTGCATCGTGACAGGCAAGCCCATCGAATAAATGGCAGCCCTGCAAGGCAGGCGTGCCGTCAGCTGCGAACAACGGCGCGGCACGCCTGCTTTTCTTCACCGCCATTGAAAAAGGGAGCTGACCGTCCATGCAAAAGCGTACCGAGGCCGTCAGGGCCTTTCTGACCGACCCGAGATGGAAAACCTGCATCCTCAGCGTTCTGGCCTTCGGGCTGGCCGCCCACGCCTACGGCTACTTCGCTCTCTACCATTCGGGCGATTCGCTGGAGGGCTTCTACCGTATGGACGATCTGGTCCAGATCAGCGTGGGCCGCTTTTTGCAGCCGGTTTATACCCACCTGCGCGGACTGGTGGGCGTGCCGTGGCTGTGCGGGCTGATTTCGCTGGCCTGGATCGCGGCGGCGCTGTGCCTCATTGCGGATCTGTTTCAGGTCCGGCGCAAAAGCACCCTCGTGCTCATGGGTGCGCTGCTTGCCACCGCGCCCATGCTGGCCTTCTGCAATGCGGGCTATTTCAATTTTACCGATATCTTCATGTGCGCGTTTTTCCTGTCGGTGCTTGCGGTGTGGCTGACGCGCCGGTTCCGCTGGGGATTTCCGGCGGGGGCGGTGTGCCTGGCCGCCTCGCTGGGGCTGTATCAGAGCTTTATGGCCTCGACCTGCGGACTGGTGACGATGCTGTTCATCCTCGATGCGCTTGACGGCCGCACGGGGCCGCGCGGCCTGGCCGCGACCGTCCTCAAGGGCGGCGGCATGGCGCTGCTGGGCGGCGTCCTCTACAAGCTGGGCATGGAGGCCGCCCAGCGCATGATGGGAGTGGACGCCTCCACCGGCTACAACACCGTGGTCTACGTGGGCAACTACGACCAGTATTCCATCGGGCAGCTGATTGCGGACACGTACCGCTACGTGGCGGAATACCTGTTCGACTGGCTGCCGGTGCATCCCAGGCTGTACGGGCTTGGCTCCCTCGTGCTGCTGGCGCTGACCGTATGGGCTGTGGCGCGGCTGGTCGCGCGTGGGCGGGGACGCAGCCCGCTGTACGCCGTGGCCGCGGTGGCGACGCTTGTGGCGCTGCCGTTTCTGACCAACATCACCTATTTCGTGGCCAAATTCATGCACGATCTGATGAATTATCCGCTGGCGCTGCTGCCGGTCTTTGCGCTGACGCTGGTGGAACGCGCGCGGGAGGCGGACGGTCGGCCGCGCAGCTGGCCCGTGTGGGCAGCCGCGGCGGGTGTGGCGCTGGGGGTGGCGTGCAGCGTGGTGTTTTCCAACACCGCCTACCTGCGCAAGCAGGTGGAGTTCGACAGCACGGTGGCGGCGGTTAACCGCATCGTGATGACCATGGAGCAGACCGACGGCTATGTGGCGGGGGAAACCCCCGTGGCCTGGGTGGGCGACCTTGGCCGAAGCGACGCGGTCGTCTACCGGGACGGTTTGGGCGAGCTGCGCGGCTATGGCGTCAGCGGCAACTACGCCATCGGCCACTACAGCACGGTCAAGCCATTCTTTACCCAGGTGATGGGCTACCCGCTGGCGCTGGTGAGCGAGGAGGAAGCCGGGGCGCTGGCCGGAAGCGACGCGGTGCAGGCCATGCCGGTGTTCCCCAACAAGGGGTACTGCCAGTTGGTGGACGGGGTCATGGTGATCCGGCTGTCGGAGTGATGCGGGCGCTGCAAAGGGGATCAAGACGATGAAAAGGGAATGGTGCAGGCGTGCGGGCGTGCTGCTGTGCGCGCTTCTGATGGCCGCGGCGCCCTGGCTGGACATGGCGCCGGCGAGAAACGCCCGGCCGGATGCCAGCGACTTTTTCGGCTATGTGTATCAGCTGATCGCGCGTACCTTCGCGTCCTTTCAGGTGGACCGGCTGGCGGCGGCGCTGCTTCTGGTTGTGTGCGTCTGGCTGTGCCGGCGGTACCTGTTTTGCAAACCCGAAGGAACCGGCGCGGGCGAATATGCGCTGTGCGCTTTCCTGGCCGTCATGACGCTGCTGTGCACCGCGGTGCGCACGGAGGATACGGTGGCCGTGCTGTGGGAAAACGCGTTTCAGCTGGCAAAGGCGGCGCTGTTTGTCTGCGGCGTTTACTTGCTGTTTCTCACCCTTTTACGCGCGCTTCAAATCGCCCTGAAAAAGGAACGGCAGGCCAGCCTGCCCTCAAGTCCGAAGGACTTGAGGGACAATCATTCCTACCGGCGGTCCTTTCTGATTCTGGCGGCTGCCTGGCTGCCCCAGATTTTGATTCGTTATCCCGGCGTACTCATGTGGGACAGCTACATGCAGATCATGCAGTTCATGGGCGCGGCGGAGCGCCTCTCCAGCCATCCGCCGTTCGGCACGCTGGTATACGGGCTGCTGGCCTGGCTAGGGGCGGCGGTGGACAGCCGCAACCTGGTGTATTTCTTGTTTACGCTGGTTCAGTGCGCGTGCTACATCGCGGTGCTGGCCTATACCCTTCAAGCCATGGAGCGGATGGGCGTGCCCCGGCGGATACGCAGGCTGGCGCTGCTTTTCTATGCGCTTTCCCCTGTATACGCGGGCTGGGCTACGGTGATCTCCAAGGATACGATGTTCCAAATTCCCTTTTTGTGGATGACGGCGCTGCTGCTGGAATGCCTGTATGACCGGGAGGCGTTCTATGCCGGCTGGCGCAAGCCGGCCGCCCTGGGCGTGTGCTTTCTGGTCATGGCCCTCAGCCGGCACAACGGCGCGCCCGTAGCGGCGGTGGTGACGCTGGCGCTGCTGGTCATGCTGCCCTCAGGCGCGCCGCGCGGCCGCAGCGCCGCGCGCCTGCTGACCTGCTCGGCAGCCGCCCTTATACTGGCCTTCGGACTGGAGGCCGCCATCAGCGCTGCAATGAATATTCAGGACCGCTACATGCAGGATGTCATGTCCCTGCCTTTTCAGCAGACGGCGCGGGTGGTGAAGCTCCATGGAGAGGAAATTCCCCAGGAGGAACGGGAGATTATCGACCGTGTGCTGGACTATGATTCGCTGGCGGAGGGATACAGCGACTGGTACGCCGACAACGTCAAGGACACCTACCGCCAGACGGCGACGGCAGAGGACCGACGCGCCTACTGGGGCGTGTGGTGGCGGCAGCTGTGCCGCTGGCCGGTGGAGTATCTGGATGCAGCACTGCATATGAACGGCGTGCTGTTCGATCTGCGCAACAACGAACCCATGTATATCAGCTTCAGCGATATGGAGCTAGATACCTACGTCTATCCCTGGTCCTTCAACGATATGACCATGTATGACCGGGAGGCGCTGGTGCCGCTGAACAGTGCCCAGCGGGCCCTTACGGAATGGTACATGGATTTTGACAAGCTGCCGTTGATCGGGCTTTGCGCCAGCATGAGTTTTAACGTAATCGCAATGTTTTGCCTGATTTACCTTTCTTTGGTGGACGGCCGAAGGGGGACGCTGCTGGTATGGCTGCCCGCCCTGGTTACGTTTGTGACATGCCTGTTTTCGCCGGTGGTCTATCTGCGCTATGCGCTGCCTATCATCGGCGCTATGCCGGCGGGCCTGGCGGCTGGCGTTGTACGCATGGAAAGTGAGGAAAAGAGGCGTTGAAACGGATGATTCAAAAGCTTGCCGTTCTTTTTGGCGCGCTGCTCGCTGCGGCCGCGCCCGGGCTGAGCATGGAGGTACAAAGAAAAATCAAGCCGGATGCGTTTGATTTTGGAGGCTATCTGCATCAGGTCGTCGGGCGCACGTTTGAGGCGCTCCAGACGGATGCGATCACGCTGACGGTCATGTTCGTGGGATGCGTCTGGCTGCTCAACCGCTATCTGTTTCACAAACCCCGGCATACGGGTTTCGGGGAATATCTGCTGTGCGCTTTTTTCAGCGGCATGCAGCTTCTCTGCGCCGTGACCCGGCAGGTGTGGACGGTGTCGGTGCTTTGGGAGAACGCGTTCCAGTTGATAAAGGCGGCGCTCTATCTGCTTGGCATGTATCTGTTGCTGCTGTGCCTGCTGCGCGCTTTGGGCGAGGCGCTGCAAAACGGGTTTAGCCTGCGGAGACTGGAGAAATATTCCTGCGTCGGATGTTGCCGCAGGATGTGGGAAAAGCGCCCGTTCCTGTTTCCCTTTCTGCTTTTGTGCGTGGCATGGCTACCGCATCTGATCATCCGCTATCCGGGACAGCTAACCATTGATACGGTTTTGCAAGCCCATCAGTACCTCCTCTGGCGGCCGCGCAGTACGCCGCATCCCCCGCTAGGAACCGTAATCTACGGAACGTTGATTGATTTTACACTGACCGTTGGGCACAAGAACCTGATATATTTTGCTTTTACGTTGCTAAAAACCGCAGGATTCATCGCCATTCTTTCCTATTCGCTTCTGGTGATGAAAAAATGCGCGGCGCCGGGGTGGGTTAGGCTACTGGCGCTTACGCTGTACGCAGTTTCGCCCATCTATGTAGGCTGGACTACCACGCTGTCCAAGGACAGCTCCTTTCTGATTCTGTGTATCCTGGCATCTGCGATAGCGCTGGAGTTCGTACTGGATATGGAGGATTTCATCCGCAGCTGGAAGCGCATGACAGTTTTGGCCGTAGACCTGATTTTGATGATGTTGGTCCGCCATAACGGCGTGTTTGTGGCTGTGCCGCTTCTGGCAGCGATGGCGCTGTGCTTTCTGGTTCGCAGGCGCGGCAGGCAGGGCGTGTTGACGCTTCTGTACGCGGCAGTGGTGATTGGCTTCGGCGTTGGCGCGGAAGAATATATGATTCGAACGATGGACATCGCCCGCGTCAGCCAGGACGACTGGCTCTCCCTGCCCTTTCAGCAGACGGCGCGAGTGGTAAAATTGCATGGAGACGAGCTGCCGAAGGAGGAAGTCGCGCTGATTGACCGGGTGATGGACTTTGATCAGGTGCCTGAACTCTATGAACCGAATTCCTCGGACAACATCCGCTGGAGCGAAAATGCCGGGCGGGCGCCGGAGGACATACTGGCCTACCTGAAAGGGGCGTGGGCCAAGGAGCTTGTCAGGTATCCCGTGGAGTATCTGGATGCGGCGCTGGCCATGAACGCGGTGCTGTTCGATCTGCAAAGCAATGAGCCCCTGTATGTATCGTTGACGGACAATACCAACGACAGCTATGTATATCCGCATTCCTTCAACGACATGTGGTACTATGACCGCGAGGAGCTGGTCGCGCTTAACAGTCTACAGCGCGCGCTGACGGAATGGTACTTTCGCTTCAGCGATCTTCCCCTCATCGGTCCCTTTGCCAGCATGGGCTTTTGCATGCTGCTGATGATGTCGCTCATCTATCTCAGCATGGTGAACCGCCGCCGGAAAACCCTGATGGTGATGATTCCGGCGCTGATCACCGGAATTGCGGGACCATTTTTGCCGCTGGTGTACCTGCGCTATCTTCTGCCGATGGTGGGAACCGTGCCCCTGTGGCTGGCAGCCTATACCGCCCCGCGGCTTGACAGGGGCGCGCCGCCGCCCCTATAATGAAGGCGGCGGGAACAACCCCGCCTTTTGACACGGAGGTGACGATGATGGAACTGGACGTATCCCAGGGCTTTCTGCATCCGGCGACGGCTTTTCCCTTCGAGGCAAGCCTGACGCTGGAGGCGCAGGACGTGGGCGGTGAAACCGTGACCTTTGATCCGGTGACGCTGGAGGGGACCTATTTTGTGGCGGACGACACCGTGCGGCTGGAAGGACGTCTGACCACCACGGCCCGCGCCGTATGCGCCGTATGCCTGGCGCCGGCGGAGAAGGCCGTCGGGATTGATTTTGACGAAACCTTCCGAAAGGACGCAAACGAAACCGAGGACGAGTGCTTCCGCTACGAGGGAAAATCCGTGCCGCTGGATCATATGGCGCTGACGCTTGCGATGCTTAATCTGCCCATGCGCTTTGTGTGCGGCAGGCCGGACTGCCATGCCGCCGCGGAGCTGAAGGCCTGGAATGAGGAAGGAAAGGTCTGGAAAGAGGAGCCGGAAAGCGAAGGAACCTACCGTCCCTTCGAGGGCCTGGACGTATTGATGAAAAAGGAACCGCCTGAGCAGTGATTGCGCCGCACAATCGACATGAATCCCCAAAAAAGGGCTTGACAAAGAATTTGCTCCATCATATAATACAAATTGGTCACGTTGCGGACAGGAGCTTGCACAAGAAGCCGCCGCCGCAGCGTCGCAAAGGATGAATACCTTGTCTATGATGGCCGGGATGAGCGCGGGGCGCGGCAAACGCATCTGCCTCGTCATTCCCCGGAAGGCTGGTTCGTCCCCGGGCGAACGATTTGGAAAGCCCCGTCAGCGACGGGGCGCGGAATGAGGAGGTGTAACCATGGCTCTTCCCAAGGGAAAAGTGTCCAAGGCCCGTGGCCGTAAGCGCCGCGCAAATTGGAAGCTCAGCCTGCCCGGCATCGTCGAGTGCCCGCAGTGCCACGAAAAGAAGCTGTCCCATCGCGTGTGCAAGCATTGCGGTTATTACAACGGCGTTCAGGTCATCGACATGACCGAGAAGAAGGAGAATGCGTAAGCATCTCTTCCATGGCTGCAAGGCTGCCTGAGGGTTCGGGCGGCCTTGCGCCGTCATCGCCCAAAGAACAGGAGGAGTACCCTCCCCCGTCGCCCAAGAGAGGAACGCTCACCGGCTGAAAGGCGCTCCGGATGCACGGGATGGGGAAGGTCGCCTGGGAGGGCGCGGGGTGAACGGCTGTGCCATAGCCCTGCCGCGTGCGCGCGTTACAGCGCAGAGAGGCGGTCCATCGGACCGCGAAATAAGGTGGTACCACGGAGCTGCTCCGTCCTTTGGACGGGAGCGGCTTTTTTGGTTTCAGGCTTGCCAGGAAAGGATGCGATTGCCGTGGATTGGGAAAAGGTGCTTTCGCGGCTGAGCGTGCCGGGCATTACGCTGCTGCTGGTGGGCGCGGTGCTGTGCGCGCAGGCCACCCGGCTGTGCAGGTTTGTGCTCCGCGACAGGGGCGAGCGCGCTGTGCTCCCGGTGAAAATCGTGGGGCTTGTAATGGCGCTGCTGGGCGCGATGATTTTGCTGGATGTGTTTCCCGGATTGTAAGCCGGTTGAGAAAGGGAGGAAAACCCCATGGATTTTGAGATGGAAAAGGTGTACAACCCCCAGGCCATAGAGGATAAGCTCTACCAGATGTGGGAGGAGAGCGGCGCGTTTGTGGCGCACCGCGAGGAGGGCAGGAAGCCCTTCACCATCGTCATGCCCCCGCCCAACATCACCGGCCAGCTGCATATGGGCCACGCGATGGACTGCCTCCTGCAGGACGCGCCCATCCGCTATCACCGCATGAAGGGCGACCCCACCCTCTGGCTGCCGGGCACCGACCACGCCTCCATCGCCACCGAGGTCAAGGTGGTGGAGCAGATGGCCAAAGAAGGACTGACCAAGGAGATGCTGGGCCGCGAGGGCTTCCTTGAGCGCGCCTGGGCCTGGAAGAAGGAATACGGCGGCCGCATCAACCGCCAGCAGCGCCGCCTGGGCGCCAGCTGCGACTGGAGCCGCGAGCGCTTCACCATGGACGAGGGCTGCAACCGCGCCGTGCGCGAGGTGTTTGTCAAACTCTACGAAAAGGGGCTCATCTACCGCGGCAACCGCATCATCAACTGGTGTCCGGAGTGCCAGACCGCGCTTTCCGACGCCGAGGTGGAATATGAGGAGCAGGCCAGCCATCTGTGGCACATCCGCTATCCCGGCGCGGACGGCGGCGAGGGCGTGGTGGTGGCCACCACGCGCCCCGAAACCATGCTGGGCGACACCGGCGTGGCCGTCAACCCCGACGATGCGCGCTATGCGGACCTGGTGGGCAAGAAGGTGATTTTGCCCATCATGAACAAGGAGATCCCCGTGGTGGCCGACAGCTATGTGGATATGGAATTCGGCACCGGCGCGGTGAAGATGACCCCCGCCCACGACCCCAACGACTTCGAGGTGGGCAAGCGTCACAACCTGGAGGTCATCCGCGTGACCAACGATGACGGCACCATGAACGAGAACGCCGGACGCTTCCAGGGCATGACCGCGCTGGAATGCCGCGAGGCGGTGGTCGAGCAGCTCAGGCAGGAGGGCTACCTGGTCAAGATTGAGGACTACACCCACAATGTAGGCACCTGCTACCGCTGCCATCACACCGTCGATCCCGTGACCAGCACCCAATGGTTCGTCAAGATGGAGCCGCTGGCCAAGCCCGCCATCGAGGCCGTGCGTTCGGGCCGGACGAAGTTCGTGCCGGAGCGCTTCGCCAAGACCTACTACAACTGGATGGAAAACATCCGCGACTGGTGCATCAGCCGCCAGCTGTGGTGGGGCCACCGCATCCCTGCCTGGTACTGCGACGAATGCGGCGAAACCGTTGTGGCGCGCGAAGCCCCCGCGGCCTGCCCCAAGTGCGGCTGCACGCACCTCCATCAGGACGAGGACGTGCTGGACACGTGGTTTTCCTCCGCGCTCTGGCCCTTCTCCACGCTGGGCTGGCCGGAGGAAACCGAGGACCTCAAGTATTTCTATCCCACCAGCATGCTGGTGACGGGCTACGACATCATCTTCTTCTGGGTGGCCCGCATGATCTTCTCCGGCATCGAGCAGATGGGCGACAGCCCGTTTGATACCGTGCTCATCCACGGCCTGGTGCGCGACGCGCAGGGCCGCAAGATGTCCAAGAGCCTCGGAAACGGCGTGGACCCGCTGGAGGTCATCGACAAGTACGGCGCCGACGCGCTGCGCTTCTCCCTGGCCATGGGCGTCAGCCCCGGAAACGACACCCGCTACTCCGACGAGAAGGTGGAAAGCGCCCGCAACTTCGCCAACAAGGTCTGGAACGCCTCGCGCTTTGTGCTGATGAACACGCAGACCCGCGAAGCCATCGACCCGGCGCTTCTGCAGCTGCCGGACCAGTGGATTCTCTCCCGGCTGAACAAGGCCGTCGCCGAGGTGAGCGCCCACATGGAGGACGGCGACTTCGGCATGGCCGCCAACAAGATCTATGACTTCGCGTGGAGCGAGTTCTGCGACTGGTACATCGAATTGTCCAAGGGTCGCCTGATGGGCGAGGACGAGGACCAGAAGCGCAACGTCCGCGGCGTGCTGCTCTACGTGCTGGAAGGTCTTATCAAGCTCCTGCATCCCTTCATGCCCTTCCTGACCGAGGAGGTGTATCAGCATCTGCCGGAGCATGACGGCATGCTCATTCTGGCCCGCTGGCCCGAGGTCAGGGCGGAATACGCCTTTGAGACCGAGGAGCGGCAGATGGAGGGCCTGATGGAGATCATCCGGGCCATCCGCAACCTGCGGGCCGAGATGAACGTGCAGGCCGGCAGGCGCACGCACGTGACGCTCATCCCCGACACAGGCTGGGAGAGCACCCTCGCGATGGCCGAGCCGTATCTGCAGCGCCTGGCCTATGCCAGCGACGTGGCCATCGGCGGCAAGGATGCGCTCGCGGGCGAAAAGGTGGTCAGCGCCGTATGCGCCGCAGGCGAGATCCGCATCCCGCTGGGCGATCTGGTGGATCTGCAGAAGGAGCTGGCCCGTCTGGAAAAGGAGCGCAAGAACCTGGAGGGTGAAATCGCCCGTGCACAGGGCAAGCTGAACAATCCGGGCTTCCTGTCGAAAGCGCCGGCTCAGCTGGTGGAGCAGGAGCGCGAGAAGCTCAAGACCACGGAAAGCATGCTCGAAGCCCTCAAGGCGCGCATCGAGGACCTGAAGCAGGCATAAGAACGGACGGCGGGCCGGGAAACCGGCCCGCTTTTACGGAGGATGCATGGATAACGCGTTTCATCATGTGCCGGTGCTCTTTGACGAGGTCATGCAATGGATGGCGCCCCGGCCCGACGGCGTCTACCTGGACGGAACGCTGGGCGGCGGCGGCCACAGCGAGGGCATTCTGCGCCTTTCGGGCGGCACGGCGCGGCTGTACGGCATCGACCGCGACGGCGAGGCCATTGCCGCCGCTTCAGCGCGCCTCGGGGCCTATCCCGGCTTTCGGGCGATTCACGGCAACTTTCACGACGCAAAGGCGCTGCTTGGCGCGGTGGACGCGCCGCCGCTCACCGGCGCGCTGGTGGACCTGGGCGTGAGCAGCCATCAGCTCGACGAGGCCTCGCGCGGCTTCAGCTACCATGAGGACGCGCCGCTGGATATGCGCATGGACCCCTCCCAGGGCCCCACGGCCGCGGAATACCTGGCCGGGATCTCGCAGGAGGAGCTTCGCCGCATTCTCACCGATTACGGCGAGGAAAAATGGGCCGCACGCATCGCGCAGATCTTCGTGGAGCGGCGGGCGAAAGCCCCCATCCTGACCACGGGCGATCTGGTCGCGGTGGTAGACGCCGCCATCCCAAAAGCCGTGCGCCGCAGGGACGACGGCCATCCCGCGCGCCGCACGTTTCAGGCCGTGCGCATCGCGCTCAACGACGAGCTGGACCCCCTCCGGCAGGCGCTTTGCGACTTTGTGGACCTGCTGGCCCCCGGCGGGCGGTTGCTGGTGATCACCTTCCATTCGCTGGAGGACCGCATCGTCAAGCAGACGCTTCGCCAGCTGCAAAACCCCTGCACCTGCCCGCCCAAGGCGCCCGTGTGCACCTGCGGCAAAAAGCCGCTGGGCCGCGTGCTGGCCGGCGGCGCGGTCAAGCCGTCGGCGGAGGAAACCGCAAGCAATCCCCGTGCCCGCAGCGCCAAGCTGCGCGTGTTTGAAAAGAGGTAAGCCATGCCCATCCTGTACGTGGTCGCCACTCCCATCGGAAACCTGGGCGATATGACGCCCCGCGCCATCGAAACGCTGAAAAGCGTATCGCTGATCGCTGCCGAGGACACGCGCGTGACCCAGAAGCTGCTCAGCGCCTTTGATATTCATACGCCGCTGACCAGCTGCCATGAGCACAACGAGCGCGGCAAGGCCGCGGGAATTGTCCGGCGCATGCTGGAGGAGGGCATCGACGTGGCCGTGACCACCGACGCGGGCACCCCCTGCATCTCGGACCCCGGAAGCGCGCTGGTGCGCGAGGCGGTGGCAAACGGCATCGAGGCGGTGGCCGTGCCGGGCCCCACGGCCATGGCTTCGGCCCTGAGCGTGAGCGGCTTTGAGGTGAGCGAGTTCACCTTCTTCGGTTTTCTGCCCCGGCAGAAGGGTGAGCTGAAGGAAAAGCTCATGGATATGGCGCGCAGGTCGCGCCTTGCGGTGGTGCATGAGTCGCCTCATCGTGTACGCGAGTTGTTGGCCACTGTGGCGGAGGCGCTGCCCCACACCCGGGTCAGCGCCAGCTGCGATCTGACCAAGAAATACGAGAAAACCCTGCGAGGTCCGGTTGCGCAGGTGCTGGAAGCCATTGAGCAGAACCCCAAGGCCGAGAAGGGCGAGTATTGTCTGGTGTTTGCGTGGGCGCAGGAGGACATCCCTGCGCCGGAGGCGGCGCCGAGCGGGCTTTCGCTGGAGGCGCGGCTGTTTGACGGGTTGGTGCGGGGCCTGAGTCTTCGGGAGAGCATGGAGGAAGTGACCGCGCAGGGCGAGCGGAAAAACGCCGTATATGCGGCCAGCCTGCGCGTGAAGCAGCTGATGGAGGGCGACGATTGACGGCGAGGCGCATTATGGCGCCATCGGCTGCGGCACACGAATAAAGGTTGAAAAGGAGATGGACAGCCATTAAAACGGTTTGGATTACGGGCGCCTCCAGCGGGCTGGGACTGGCCACGGCCAAGGCGTTCGCCGGGCGGGGCTGGCGGGTGGTGGCCGGAGCGCGCTCCTTTGCGGACGCGCCGGCAGCGCTGGAAGACGCGGAGCACTGGGTCCGGCTCCGGCTGGACGTGACGGATGAGGAAAGCTGCGCGCGCTTTGTCCAAAGGGCGCTGGAGATCAGCCCCCGGGTGGACGCGCTGGTATGCGGCGCGGCGGTGCTGGTGCTGGGCTCGTGCGAAAAGACGGGCGCGGACGAATACAGCCGCGTGCTGGACACCAACTTCACCGGCGCGGCGCGCATGGTGAGGCTGGCCCTGCCGCACATGCGCGCGCAGGGTGGCGGGCGCATCGTGCTGTTTTCCTCCATCAACGGTCTTTTGGGCATTCCGTTTCAGAGCGCATATACGGCCAGCAAGCACGCGCTGGAGGGATACGCGGAATGCCTGGCCATGGAAACCGCGCCCTGGGGCGTGCGGGTGTGCCTGGTGGAGCCGGGCGATCATCGCGGGGGAAGCCAGCGCACGCGTCTGAACGCCCGCGAGGAGGACGAGACGTCGCCCTATCACGGCCGGTACGAAGCCGCCGTGGCGGTCATCCGCCGCGACGAGGCGGGTGGACTTTCGCCGGACCGGCTGGGAGAAAAGCTGGTCCGAAACGTGGAGCGCAGGCATATGCGCTTCCGCCTGCGCGTGGCCAAGCCGGACCAGCACCTGGCGGTCTGGCTGCACGCACTGCTGCCTCCGTGGCTCAACGGGCGCGTGCTGAGCGCCTATTACGAGGGAAAGGGAAAAAGCGCGGTAGAGCGCGACTGAACCCCGGCAGGGACACACCCGCGCCGCGCGCGCAGACATGGAAAGGAAAAGCGGGCGCGGCTGCGTTGCGCGGACACGGGCGGTTATGGTACAATAACCGCGTGCGCGCAGCTGCCGCGTCATGCCTGATACGAAGGAGGATTGCCGCCCATGCGTCTGATTTCATGGAACGTCAACGGCCTTAGGGCCTGTCTGACCAAGGGGTTCGCGGACTATTTCGCCGCCTGCGGCGCGGATGCGTTCTGCCTGCAGGAAACCAAGATGCAGCCCGGACAGGCCGATTTTGCGCCTGAAGGGTATGAGCAGTACTGGAACAGCGCCGAAAAGAAGGGCTATTCCGGCACCGCGGTTTTTACCCGGAAACAGCCCTTGTCGGTGCGAATGGGTATCGGCAAGGAAATGCATGACCATGAGGGCCGCGTAATCACCGTCGAATTTGACCGGTTCTTTCTGGTGACGGTCTACACGCCCAACAGCCAGCGCGGGCTGACGCGGCTTGACTACCGCATGACCTGGGAGGACGCCTTCGCGGATTACCTGTGCGCGCTGGACGCCGAAAAACCCGTGGTGGTCTGCGGCGACATGAATGTGGCCCATAAGGAAATCGACCTGAAAAACCCCAAAACCAACACCCAGAACGCGGGCTTCACCCCGCAGGAACGCGAAAAGATGACGGCGTTGCTGGACCGTGGCTTTGTGGATACCTTCCGCCTGCTTCACCCTGACGAGCGGGACCGCTACAGCTGGTGGAGCTATATGCAGCGCAGCCGCGAGCGGAACATCGGGTGGCGCATCGACTATTTCCTGGTGAGTGAGCGCATTGCGCCCAACGTGGCGCTGGCCGATATCGACGACAAGGTGATGGGAAGCGATCACTGCCCCGTCATTTTGGAACTGAAAGGAATGGACTGATCATGAAGATTCTCTTTGCTTCGGATCTGCACGGCAGCGCCTCGGCGGCGGAAAAGGTGCTGGAACGCCTGCGCAGCGAGAGCGCGGACCGCTTTTTCCTGCTGGGCGACCTGCTCTATCACGGCCCGCGCAACGACCTGCCGGACCGCTATGAGCCC
>CALVNG010000008.1 GCA_944349545.1 uncultured Eubacteriales bacterium | reverse complement strand
CTACCAACTGTGCTATAGCCCCAAATCCGCCGGCTGGACTCATTGCATTCAGCCAACGTATGGTATTATACCAAAGAGAAGCTAAAAATGCAATACCTCATGATGATTTTTTGTTGACCATCACGATGGCAAGAGGAGACAGGCGAATCGGAAAAGAGAAACGCCTGTTCATGCAGGAAACAGGCTTGGCCGGCTGGAATATATAAGCACAATTCCACTATAGAATCACGGAGGGATAAGCGCATGAAAGTGGTCATCATAGGAGGCGTTGCCGGTGGAGCAAGCGCTGCGGCGCGCATCCGGAGACTGGACGAATCAGCCCAGATTGTCGTCTTTGAGCGTTCAGGTTACGTATCTTATGCCAATTGCGGCTTGCCATATTATATTGGAGGCGTGATTCAGAACCGCGAACTGCTTACGCTGCAAACGCCGCAAAGCTTTAACCGTCGCTTTGCCATTGACGTGAGGGTCCATCATGAGGTGACCGCTATTCATCGGGAACGTAAGGCGGTTACGGTTCAGAATTTGGAAACCGGCGCAGAATTCGAAGAGACGTATGATAAGCTGGTGCTCTCTCCTGGCGCGCGGCCCATTCGTCCGCCCATGCCTGGCTTGGATGCAAAGCGCCTGTTTACGCTACGCACGGTGGAGGACACCCTGCTGATCCGTGATTTTGTAGAAAGGGAAAAACCGCGGCGCGCCGTGCTGGCAGGAGGTGGCTTTATCGGCCTTGAGGTTGCGGAAAACCTGTGTGAAATGGGTGTTGAAGTCACGATCGTGCAGCTTCTGGATCAACTGCTCACGCCGCTTGATAAGGACATGGCCTCCTTTGTGCATGCGCGATTCCGTGCAAAGGGCGTTCATCTGATGCTGAAAACGGCTGTGAGCGGCTTTGAGGAGCGCGACGGCTGCATCTTGACGCATGTGGACGGGGGAGAGACGCTCTGTGCGGAAATGGCCGTTTTGGCCATCGGTGTATCGCCGGATTCCTCGCTGGCGCATGAAGCCGGACTGGAGCTGGCGCCTCGAGGAGCCATTGCCGTAGATGAGCATATGCGCACTTCTGACCCTGATATCTATGCCGTGGGCGACGCCGTGCAGGTTCGTAACGCTGTGACCGGCTCACTGGGGCTGGTATCGCTGGCCGGACCTGCCAACAAACAGGGGCGTATCGCCGCCGATCACCTCTGTGGGTTCGACAGCGCCTATCATGGCGCTTATGGATCATCCGTCATCAAGGTGTTTGACATGACGGCTGCCGCAACGGGCATCAATGAGCATGCGGCAAAGGAAGCGGGCCTTGCTTACGAGAAAATCGTTCTTTCTCCTGAAAATCACGCTTCCTATTATCCGGGCGGACGGGCAATGACCATCAAGCTGCTCTACGAAAAGGAAACGCTTCGCATACTGGGCGCGCAGATTGTGGGGTTTGACGGGGTGGACAAGCGAATCGACGTTATTGCAACCGCCATGCAGGCCGGGTTGAAAGCGCCTGAACTGGCGCGGCTGGACCTAGCCTACGCGCCGCCGTATTCCTCCGCAAAGGACCCGGTAAACATGGCCGGATTTATCGCGGAAAACATCGAAACTGGCAAGGTCAAGCAGTTTCATTATGAGGATCTGGGTGATCTGCAAGGCCGTTCCGACGTTACGTTGCTGGATACGCGAACCGTGGGGGAGTATGCCGCGGGGCATGCTGAAGGCTTTGGCAATATCCCGCTGGATAGCCTGAGAGACCGCCTTTCTGATCTGGATGCGAAAAAACCGGTTTATGTGATGTGCCAAAGCGGTCTGCGCAGCTATCTTGCCTGCCGCATCCTTTGCCAGCACGGATACGACTGCTATAACTTCTCAGGAGGCTACCGCCTGTATCGGGCCATTACGGAAAATGCCTTCAACGAGCAGGCCAACACGCCCTGTGGCTTTGCTGTCGGAGCATCGAAAGATTGAATGGGGGAGAGACGACCCGAAATATAGCGCAACGGCCGCGGGAAAATTTCCGCGGCCGTTGTCATGCATTACGCCCCCATCAGGTATTCCGCGTGCGGATTCCCTGAATGTTGGCATATTCGGACAGCTTGTTTACAATGTCCTTATAAGTGGTTTTTCCCTGCATGTCCAAAGTATAAATATTGGTGTAAAGATTGTATTTGCCCTTGTTTTCCACATGGAAGTCGATATCCAGCACGCGCACACCAATGGTTTGGAAATAGTCGTTGATAAAGGCGATAGTTTCCACGCGATGAATAAACTTGATTTCCACATGTTTAACGGAATTGACCCGCACCAGGCGCTGCAGCAGCGCAAGTGTAATGATTACGATGGCGCACCCGGCGATGGAGATGGTGTAGTATCCCATTCCGACAGCCAAACCGAGGCATGCCACATTCCACAGCGAAGCTGCCGTGGTTAGACCGGCAATTTTTTTCTGGCTGATGAAAATTGTGCCCGCCCCCAGAAAACCGATGCCGCTAATGACCTGAGCGCTGATGCGGCCATAGCTGATAGCGATTCCCGTGCTTTCATTGTTCATGTTCAGCGTAATGGTATCTGCGATCATCAGGCTTTCCATAATGGCGATGATGGAAGCGCCCACGCATACCAGCACATGCGTGCGCATACCGGCCGGACGGTTTTTGCGCTCGCGCTCAATACCAATGACACAGCCGATAAAAACGGCCAACAGCAAACGTAATCCCTGCTCCCACCAGGACACGCCGAGCACCCCCATAATATGTATAATGAACCATCTTAAAAGATCCGATAAAGAGAAACCACCTTGCCCAGAATCGTCACCTCGGGTACGATGATTGGCTCCATGCACGGGTTTTCAGGCTGAAGCCGAAAAACGCCCTTTTCCTTATAAAAGCGTTTGACCGTCGCCTCATCTTCGATCATCGCGATCACGATATCGCCGTTATACGCGGTGTTTTGCCGCCGGACAACCACATAATCTCCATCCATGATGCCGGCGCCAATCATACTTTCGCCCCGAACAGACAGAATATAATGCTCGCCCTGTCCCAGCATCGTCTGGGGCAGGGATACGTAATCCTCGATATTTTCCGTCGCAAGAATGGGCACGCCCGCCGTCACTCGCCCCAAAACGGGCACATTCACCATCTCTGCGCGGTACATCTGATGGTCTGCAGGTACGGAAATGGCCCGCGGCTTCATGGAATCTCGGTAGAGCAGCCCCTTTTTTTCCAAGCGGATCAAGTGGCCATGAACGGTGGACGTGCTCTTGAGGCCTGTGGCATCGCAGATTTCACGCACCGATGGGGGATAGCCCTTTTGCAGCGTCGCTTTTTCGATATACGCAAGGATTCTTGCCTGGGTGTCTCCCCGTGGATTGCTCATGGCTTCACTTCCTTACGCTTCAATCGTTTATAGCATACCATAAAACAGAGGAGATTGGCAAGTGCTTTGCGAACGAATGTTTCTATTTCTCTGATTCTTCCGGCAGAGAGGGGAGATGGACATTCCGTGCGGCATCCCGGCGGCGCTGATCGCTCATGGCGGCGTAATGCCTGCGAGTGGTGTTGACATCGGAATGACCCAGGGCATCCGCAACCAGGTAGATGTCCTCGGTTTCATGATAGAGGCGCGTGGCATAGGTGCTGCGCAGCTTGTGGGGGCTCATGCGCTTTTTCAGCGGTACGGCAACGGAGCAATACTTTTTTACCATGATCTGAACGGCGCGCTGAGATATGCGCCTGCGCTGCAGGGATAAAAACAGCGCGTTTTCATCCGCTTTGTTGGCGGGCTGGATATGCTTGCGATCCTCCAAATAGCTTTTCAAAGCGTCCGCCACTTCGTTTGGGTAATACAAAATCACCTGATTACCGCCCTTGCGCGTGACCAGCACAGCGTTTGAGGCAAGGTCAAGGTCGCCGATATCAATGCCTACACATTCGCTGACGCGCACGCCGGTACCCAAAAACAGCATCAGAATTGCGTAATCCCGTTTGCGCGTATGCGCGTGGAAACGCTGCTGCGCGGCGGTCAGCTCTGCGCCGTCATCCGCAACCTCCAGGAGACGCTCGATTTCTGGGCCAATCAGATGTAGAATCGGCTTCTCATGAAGCTTTGGCAGAGATACCAGGGCAGCGACATTCCCGGGAATGCGCTCCATTTTGAACAGATAGTCAAAATAGGAACGAAGCGAGGACAGCTTGCGCATGACGCCGCATTCGTGGTTTCGGAGCACCTTTTGCTGCTCGACGGTCTCACCGATGCTGGCGTCCTTGTAATACAGGGTCAGGTAGTCCGCATAGCCGTTGAGGTCGCGGGCGGTGAAGCGGGCCATATCATCATCGGTCCACGCAGCGGGCGTTTTTGTCGAAAAATAGGGCAATTCCTTAGCTGCGTAGTCACAAAACGTCTGTAAATCGATTGTGTAGGCCATGCGGGTCAACGGGCTGGTGGTCATGGTGATGCTGTTGATGAAATCCGCGCAGGAAGGCGGCAGTTCCCGTAGCATGCGGCGCGTCTTTTCGGTGCGTTCGGTGTTGATGCGTTCCTGATAGGTGATTTCTGGCATGAGGCAGTTCCTCCCGGTCGGATCATTATCTATCCGCATTCAACTATTCGTAAAAGTGTTCTTTAGCGAAATGTTCATTGGAAGCATACACCCATCTGTACAGCCTGTCAAGCCCTCTTGCCCCAAATCCGTTTATCATCGAGCGCTCGCGCTTCCCGGAGTCAACCAAAGTCATACGGTAATCAGAATGAAAAAAGAAAGGCCGTTTGCGCAGCCTTTCTCCAGGACGGTCAGGGCTTTTTCTCCTCCCCCGCCTCGGCGGGCTTCTTTTCTTCCGGCTTCTCTCCGTTCAACCTGCGGTATTCACGGATGGCCGAGGTGGCCAGTTCGTCGCAACGGTTATTCCATGGGTTGTCTGCGTGGCCCTTTACCTTATGGAACGTAATCTCATGCTTTTTGGTGCGAATCACCTGCAACAGCAGCTTCCAAAGATCGCTGTTTTCCACCGGCAGCTTTTTACTGTTAACCCAGCCGTTCTTCTGCCAGTTGTCGATCCAGTGATCATTAAAAGCGTTTACCGTATAGGCGGAATCTGAATAGACCTCCACCACGCACGGTTCTTTCAGCGCGCCCAGTCCTGCAATTACCGCAAAAATTTCCATGCGGTTGTTGGTGGTGTTGGACATGTGGCCGGACAATTCCTTGACTTTTCCCTTGTAGCAAAGCACGCAGCCCCATCCTCCGGGTCCCGGATTTCCGGAACAGGCGCCATCCGTGTAAAGCTGTACGGTCCGCTTTGGCCTTTCCTGTGTCATGGCTTTTATCTCCGATCTGCCGGAGTTGTCATTTTGCGGTTTTTCCGTGCGCATGCATCCATCGCCTCCAGCACCGCGCCTCGGAAGCCGTTCTTTTCAAGTGACTGAACCGCTTCGATGGTCGTGCCGCCGGGCGAGCAGACATTGTCCTTCAAAGATGCCGGATGCTCGCCTGTAGCAAGCACCATTTTGGCCGAGCCAAGTACCGCCTGCGCGGCTGCCTGTATGGCCATCTTTCTGGGCATGCCAAGGCGCACCGCACCATCCGCCATCGCCTCAATAAACATATATACGTAAGCGGGGCTGCTACCGCTCACCGCCACAACGGCGTCAAACAGGCTTTCGGGCAGCACCTGCACTACGCCAAGCGTGGCGAAAAGCTCCTTTGCCCAACCCAGCGAGGCCTTGCTGAAGGTGTTTTCCTCGCAGATTGCGGTAAAGCCGGCGCCTACCAGCGCGGGTGTATTGGGCATGACGCGCAGCGTCTGGACGCCGTTTTCGCGTCCGAGGATATCGGTCAGCATGGCCATGGACCATCCCGCAGCAATGGAAATGATCTTCTTGTTGTAGCAATACTTTCGAATTTCCTCAAGTACGCCGCGCAGGTACACGGGCTTGACCGCCAGAATGATGAACTCACATTCCCTGGCAATCTGAACGTTGCTTTCAGCCACGTTGACCGGATAGGAGGCGGTCAGCGCCGCAAGCTGCTGTTCGCTGACATCATATACCATGGTTTCATAGGGCTTGAGAAAGCCGCCCTGAAAAGCGCCGCGCATGATGGCGCAGCCCATGTTGCCGGCGCCGATAAACCCAACCTTCATCGTACTGTCGCTCCCTTCATTCGAAAAAGCGGCGGACGTTGTGTCCGCCGC
Source organism: uncultured Eubacteriales bacterium (assembly GCA_944349545.1). Taxonomy (GTDB): domain Bacteria; phylum Bacillota; class Clostridia; order Christensenellales; family Aristaeellaceae; genus Limiplasma. The sequence continues at coordinate 43,030 of CALVNG010000008.1, read as the reverse complement.
TGTCGTTTACGCCTTCGGGACAGCCGCCTCTACAGGCGTTGTTCCGACCTTTGCGTTTGCATCGCGGGGATGCTTGCGAACCTTTAGGGTGATCGCCTTCTTGGGGCACTTCTTGACACATTCGCCGCAGCCGGTGCAGGCTTCGTTCACTTCATGCACCTGCTTGAGCGCGCCGGAAATGGCTTCAAACTGGCAGGTACGCTTGCAGATGGTGCAGCCGATACACAGGTCACGGTCGATTTCAGCAATTTTGCGATTGTCGAAATCACCCCACAAAGAACCGTTGGGACAGGTTTCAGCGCACATCATGCAGCCCGTGCACTTCTCCCGGTCGATCACAGGCAGATGGTTGACCATGGTGATCGCATCAAACTTGCAGGCATTCATGCAAAGCTCGCAGCCCACGCAACCGATCTTGCAGTTGTCGCTGACCAGATTTCCCTCTTCCGCCGCGCGGCAAAGAAGCCGTACCGGCACGGTTTCGGGCTGGAGGCTCAGCACATGCTTGGGGCACGCCTTGACGCAGGCCCCGCAGCTCTGGCACTTTTCGGGATCGACCTTGGCGATTCCGGAATGCTCGTCGATGTGGATGGCGTCAAACTTGCAGGCCCGCACGCAAGTGCCCAATCCCAGGCAGGCATATTGGCAGGCACGGTTTCCATCGTTGACCAGAGAGGCCGCCACACAGTCCTTGATGCCATGGTACGGGAATTTGGTCTTACAACGGTCGAGCGTTCCCTGGCACACGACGGTGGCCACTTTGCGGACTTCCTGAGGCGTTTCTTCCACGCCCATGATCTTGGCGATCTCCGCAGCCGCGGCGGCACCGCCCACCGGGCAGGCGTTGACAGGCGCCTTACCCGCGGCAATCGCATCCGCCAGCGCATCGCAGCCGGCATAGCCGCAACCGCCGCAGTTGGCGCCGGGCAGAGCATTGCGAACCGCATCACGCTTGGGATCGGAAGGAATTTCAAATACCTTGTTGGCTACGGACAGCAGCAGGCCCAGTATCAGTCCCAGACCGCCCAATACCCCTACGCCGATCAAAACAGCAGTCATTCGTGAGCCCCTCTCTTTCTTACTGAATCAGGCCCGAGAAGCCCTGGAATGCAAGGGACATCAGGCCGGCCGTAATCAGCGCGCCGGGGAAACCGTCCATCCATTTGGGCATGTTGCCCGTGGCCAGACGCTCACGGATGCTGGCAAACATCACAATGGCAATCGTAAAGCCGATGGCGGCGCTGGTGCCGTTGACGACGGACTCGATCAGGTTGTAGCCCTCGCGGGTGTTGAGCAGCGCCACGCCCAGCACGGCGCAGTTGGTGGTGATCAGCGGCAGATACACGCCCAGCGCCTGATACAGCGAAAGGCTGATCTTCTTGAGGGCGATTTCCACGATCTGTACCAGCACCGCAATGACCAGAATGAACGCAATGGTCTGCATATACTCCAGCTTGAGCGGAACCAGCAGATAGGCCTGGATGAAATAGGTGATCAGAGAGGCCAGCGCCATGACGAAGGTGACGGCCATGCCCATGCCAAGGGCGGTTTCCGTCTTTTTGGACACACCCAGAAACGGGCAGATGCCCAAAAACTGCGACATGACAAAGTTGTTGACCAGCACGCTGCCGATCACAATCAAAAGCAGCTCATTCATGCGATCTCACCCCTTGCCTTCATTTGCTTGCGCTTGCCGATGTACTTGACGATGCCGTTCACGATCAGAAGCAGGATACCCAGCGTCAAAAATCCGCCCGACGGGGTGATGATGACCGACATGGGCTTGTAAGCGTCGGGCATGATCTGCATGCCGAACCACTTGCCGCTGCCGATGATCTCACGCACGGAAGAAAGCAGCGTCAAGGAGCAGGTGAAGCCAAGGCCCATGCCCAGGCCGTCCACCGCCGAAGGAATCACCGGATTTTTGAAGGCGTAGGACTCCGCGCGGGCGAAGATGATGCAGTTGACCACAATCAACGGGATATAGATGCCAAGCGTGTCGGACATGGAGGGCAAAAACGCCTTGATGACCAGATCGATGATCGTCACGAAGGTGGCGATGACCACGATAAAGCCCGGAATACGCACGCGCTCGGGGATGATGTGGCGCAGCATGGAAATCACCATGTTGGAAAACACCAGCACGAACGTGGTGGCAAGGCCCATGCCCACGCCGGAGGAAGCCGCTGTGGAGATGGCCAGCGTCGGGCACATGCCCAGAAGCAGGCGGAACGTGGGGTTCTCATTCAACAGGCCGTTGGTAAATACATGGAAGAGGGATTTGTTTTTCATGCCTTCGCACCTCCCTGCTTGGCCTCGCTCTTCTTTGCCTTCTCAGGCTTCACCGCGCCAAAGGTGCGGGGCATGGTCCACTTGTCGATGAGCGGCGTAAGCACGTTCATGAACAGGATGGCAAAGGAGCAGCCCTCAGGATAGCTGTTGTTGTAGGTGCGGATGACGAACAGCATCACCGCGCAGCCGATGCCCATGATGACCTTGCCCCATTTGCTCACCGGGCTGGTCACATAGTCCGTAGCCATGAAGAAGGCGCCCAGCAGCAAACCGCCGCTGAGAATCTGATACAGGGCGTTGTCCGTGCCGCTCTCCACGGAATAGATCACGCCGGTCTGAATCCAGAACAGGATGAACGAGGTTGCGATGAAGAACACGGGAATGCGCCAGTCGATGACCTTGCGCACGATCAGGTACACGCCGCCCAGAATCAGGGTCAGCTTGCAGGTTTCACCCAGCATGCCGGGCACGTCGCCGATGAAGAGCTGCCACAGCGAGTAGCTGCTGGAAACCAACGGCGTAGCCGAAGCGACGGCATCGACGGGAACGGTGGTCAGCCCGAAAAGCTGGCCGCCGGCCGGCAGGGCGGTAGCGGCGATGAGACCGGCCCAGGACAGCATCAGAATGGTGCGGGCCGCCAGCGCCGGGTTGATGAAGTTCTGGCCGATGCCGCCGAACATCTGCTTGACCAGCACGATGGCGATGACGGAACCGATGGCCGCCATCCACCAGGGGGCGTTGGCGGGAAGGTTGAAGGCCAGCAGCAGGCCCGTGACCACGGCGCTCAGATCGCTGATGGTGCTCTTCTGGTGCGCGATTCTTTCATAGACCAGCTCGGAAAGCACCGCAAAGGCGACAGCCACGATCATCAGGGCCAGCGCGGGCGCTCCGAAAAACCAAACGGCTGCCAGCGCGGTGGGAATCAGAGCGATCACGACATCCCCCATCAGCCTGCGCGTGGAGACGGCGCTGCGCAGAAAAGGAGACGAAGATACGACCAGCTTCGTTTGCATATCAATGGGCTCCTTTCTTCGCGGCGGCTTCCTTGCGCCGCTGTGTGATGATGCGCTTGGCCACGCGGCAGCTCTGGGTCAGGTTGCGCTTGGCGGGACAGGAGAATGTGCAGGCGCCGCACTCAATGCAGTTGAGGGCGTTGAGCTTCTCGGCGGCCTCAAAGAGATCCTTGCGAACGGCACGGTCAATGGCCGCGGGAGCCAGTTGCATCGGGCAGGCGTTCATGCAGCGTGCGCACCGAATACACGGGCTTTCATCCGCCATCGCGCCCAGCTTGTCCAGCGCCAGGATGCCGCTGCATCCCTTCGTGACGGGGATATCCTCGCGGCTGATGGCCATGCCCATCATCGGGCCGCCATAGATGAGCATTCGGGTTTCGGGCAGCAGGCCCTTGGAGGTATCCAGCAGCCATTCCACCGGCGTGCCGATGCGCACCAGGTAGTTGGCGGGTTTTTGCACACATCCGCCGACGGTGACCACGCGATCCACGATGGGCCGGCCCTCATAGGCGGCGCGGCAAATCGCGTGGCAGGTGCCCACGTTGCACACCACAACGCCGATGTCCAGCGGCAGTCCGCCCATCTTGACCGTACGGCCCGTCAGGGCATAAACGAGCTGTTTTTCACCGCCCTGCGGGTATTTGGTCTTCAGCGCCGTAACGCTGAACTCGCTATATTTCCCGCAGGCCTTGCGCATGGCTTCCACGGCGTCGGGCTTGTTGTCCTCAATGCCGATCATCACCCGCTCGATACCCAGCACCTTCTGAACGATGCGCGCGCCGGAAACGATCTGATCCGCGTGTTCCAGCATCAGCCGGTGGTCGGCCGACAGGTACGGCTCGCACTCCGCGCCGTTGAGCACCAGCGTATCCACCTTTTTGCCGGCGGGCACGTTGAGCTTGATGGCCGTGGGGAACGTGGCGCCGCCCAGGCCCACAATGCCCATGCGGCGGGCCAGATCGGAAAGCTCCTGCACGGTCATGGATTCCGGCTTGGCCACAGGGGTCAGCGGCACCCATTCGTCCTTAAAATCGTTATCGATGATGACGCACATCTGCTGGGTGCCGTTCGCCAGAATGCAGGGCTGGCAATCGACCACCTGACCAGAGATGGAGGCATGCACTGCTGCGCTCATCGCGCCTACCGGCTCGCCGATCATCTGGCCGACTTTGACGGTATCCCCCTTGGTTACCAACGGCTTGCAGGGCGCTCCAATATGCTGCTGCAAGGGGATGGCCACGCGCGACGGCTGCGGCGCTTCCACGATGGACAGCCCGGCGGTAGCCGCCTTGCCGCCTCTTCCCTCATGCGGATGGATTCCGCCGGGAAAACTGTGTACGGTGCTCATGCTCTCTCGTCCTTCCTGAACTGTTTTGCCTATGCGATTACGCCATACATAAGTATAGCACATTCTGCCTGATGGGAAAAGGTTTTTTTGAATTTCCGGCGCGCTTTATACGCCTTTTTTCCATTTTCGGGCCGCACGAAGAAGCGCGCGCGCATGGGCCATTCCGCTTTCCTGCTGGCTTTCGGTCACGCCGATCAGCCGGGCCACCTCCTCCACGCGTCCGTCCTCGTCCAGGCGGCGCACCGTTGTTCGGGTACGTCCCTGCAAGACCTCCTTCTGGACCAGGTACTGCGCGTCGGCCATGGCGGCGATCTGCGCAAGGTGCGTGACGCAAAGCACCTGATGATAACGGCCGATGGAAGCCATCTTTTCCGCCACGGCCTCGGCCACGTGGCCGCTGATGCCGGTGTCGATCTCGTCAAAGATCATGCAGGGAATGCCGTCATGTTCCGCGCCGGCCGCCTTCATTGCCAGCATCAGGCGTGAAAGCTCGCCTCCGGACGCGGTCTTGTCCAGCGGGTTGAGGGGTTCCCCTGGATTGGGGGCGATATAGAAGCTCACATGATCGTCCCCGCTTGCGGTAGGTACCCGCTTGCGCCCCGGCTCCGGCGATTCAAAGACGCACGCGAAGCGCGTGTTTTGCATGCCCAGATCGCGCAGCTGCGCTTCCATCAGGCTCTCAAACCGGGCGGCAAGCGCCTGACGCGCCTGGGTCAAAAGCGCCGCCTCGGCGCGATAGGCCTTGAGCTTATCCTTGTAATCCACCTCGGCCCGCCGCAGCCGTTCATCCATGCCCTCCAGCCGCGCCAGCTCGTCCTTCATCTCCTCGTGCTGCGCGGCCAGATCGTCTGCCGGCATGCCGTAGCGGCGCTCCAGGCGGCGAATCAGGTCCAGACGCTCCTGCACCGCCTCGTTGCGCTCCGGATCGAAATTCTCGCTCTCCAGCACATCCCGAAGCTCGATCCCTATCTCCTCAGCCTCATAGAACGCCGAGGAAAGGCGATCCGCCAAAGCCTGATAGCGCGGGTCCAGCTCCTCAATCCTGCGCAAAGCCTCCATGGCGTCGCGCAGCTGGTCCATGGCGCTGGCGCTCCTGCCGCCGCCCATCACTGCGCCGTAGGCGGCGCGCACCGCGCCGTCGATTCGCTCGGCGCTGGCAAAGCGCGCCCGCTCAGCCGTGAGGCTTTCCGTTTCCCCTGGCCTAAGCTGCGCTGCGTCAAGTTCGCGTACGCGGGTTTCGAGATATTCCTGCCGCTGGGCACGCTGCTCGTTTTCCTTGCGCAGCGCCGCGAAACGAACGCTGCTCTCGCGCCACAGGCGATAGCGTTCCTCCACCCTTCGCTTTTGCGCCTCAAAATCAGCGTCTCCGAAGGAATCCAGAAACGCGATATGGTTTTTTGCCTCCAGCAGGCTCTGGTGCGCATGCTGTCCGTGCACATCCACCAGCAGCGCCGTCAGCCTGCGCAAAAAGGCCAGCGGCACGATGACCCCGCATACGCGGCACAGGTTGCGTTCCCCCGTGGAGATCTCCCGCTGGATGCTGATCAGTCCGCCATCGGCCTCCAGCTGCTGCTCAGCCAGCACAGCCGCCGCCTGCGGGCAATCAGAAATGTCCACCAGCGCCTCCACGGAGGCACGGTCGCAGCCGGAGCGAATCAGCCCGCGATCGGCGCGTTCGCCCAACACCAGGTTGATGCTGTCCACGATGATGGATTTGCCTGCGCCGGTTTCGCCGCTGAGCACCTGCATGCCTTTTTGAAATTCCATTTGAAGCTGCTCGATCAGCGCGATGTTGCGCACCGTCATGGACACAAGCACAGGGCGTATCTCCTTTCCCCCGTTTTTGCCGCTCAGCGGCGGATCATGGCGTTCAGTCGCTCCATGACCGGACGGACCTCCTCGACGGCCCGAACGATCATCAAAATCGTGTTGTCGCCGGCAATGGTACCCAGCACCTCGGGCCATTGCAGGCTGTCGATGGTTTCCGCTGCAATGTTGGCGCTGGCCGGCAGCGTTCGGACGATGATCTGGTTATAGGCGCTGACCATGCTGACGACCGTTTCGCTGAACATGCGGATCAGCCGTTCGTTCAGCCCGTTTTCCCCCTTTTCGGCGGTGGCGTAGCGGTAGCTGCCGTCGGGCGAGAGCGCCTTGACCAGCCTCAGTTCCTTAATATCGCGCGATACGGTGGCCTGCGTGACCTGAAATCCGCGCGTTCTGAGCGCGTCGGCCAAATCCTCCTGCGTCTCGATGCTTTTTTCCGCGATGATTTCCAATATGGCAATTTGCCGCGCAGATTTCATGTGCCTCAACGCTCCTTGTTAGCGGGTCCATTCGGACAGTTTGATTCGAATTGTGCTGAAAAAGCTTTTGGGTTCCAGGCGGATGAAGCGCGCCGCGCGCTCCGCCTTCGTGATGGTAAGCGTCTGGCCGCTGGTAAAGCTCCAGGGCTTTCGCCCGTCCACGGAAACCATGGCGCTGTATCCCCCATCCAACCGCACCGTGATGGTCTGGGCCGGCGAGGTAACCACGGGCCGGTGCTGGAGCGAATGCGCGCAGATGGGTGTGAGCACCATGCATTCCACCTCCGGGCAGACCAGCGGCCCGCCCGCGGACAGGGAATAGCCCGTCGAACCCGTAGGCGTGGACACGATCAGCCCGTCCGCGATAAAGGGGCCGACCCTGTCGCCGTCCACCCAGGCGTTGACGCCGATGAGGCGGGAATAACCGCCACGGCTGAGCACCACGTCGTTGAGGGCGTAATCCGTGCGGTCCCCCATGGTGGCTTTGAGCATCATGCGCGTCTCCAACGTGTATTCGTCGTTGGCCAGACGGACGCAGGCTTCTTCCAGCCGATCGAGTTCCACCTCGGTCAGAAACCCCACCCGGCCGACGTTCACGCCGAGCAGGGGCAGGTTATACCGGACAGCCAGCGCGTTGGCGCGCAGGAGCGTACCGTCGCCGCCGACAGAAAAGACCGCCTCGCACGCTTCCGGCGCCAGCGCCGAAAGCGAGGCTGCGGCCTGCGAGCCCAGCCGATCCCGAATCCAGGGTTCCGCCGCCACAGCGATATGCGCGCTTTGCAGCGCCTGCAATACCCTTTCCGCAAGCGCTTTCGCATCCGGCTTGCGCTGGTGCATAAGCATATAAACTGATTTCATATGCGGCTCCCCCGCCTTTCTCGCATAGTATAGCACATTCTGCATAAATATGCAAGATTGCATGTTTATGCAGAATGCCGTTCTGTTCAGTTCAGCGTCGCATGGGCCTGCTCCACGACCTGCGCAACGCGCTCCGCCGTCACGACGGGCTCGCCGGACGCACCGGGAAGCAACTCCGCAATGTATTCGATATTGCCTTCCGGACCGGTAATGGGCGAAAAATCTACCTGCGCCATGCGGTAGCCGAAGGTGGGCGCAAAGGCGGCTATCTCCTCCACCACCTGTCGGTGCACGCGCGGGTCCCGAACGACGCCCTTCTTGCCCACGTTTTCCTTTCCGGCTTCAAACTGCGGCTTGATGAGGATATAAAACCGCCCTCGGTGCTCCATCAGCTCCGCCGCAACCGGCAGGATGAGCCGCACGGAGATAAACGACACGTCCATCACGGTGACATCCGGCACGCAGGGAACCTCGGCATGGGTCAGATAGCGCGCGTTTGTGCGTTCCATCACGGTCACACGGACGTCGTTTCGGATTTTCCAATCGAGCTGTCCGTAGCCCACGTCGATGGCATACACATGTCGCGCGCCGTTTTGCAAAAGGACGTCCGTAAATCCGCCGGTCGCTGCGCCGATGTCCATAGCGACCGCATCCCGCACATCGGCGCCGAACACACGAAGCGCCTTGTCCAACTTCAACGCGCCGCGGCCTACATAGGGGTGCGCATGGCCGCGCACGGTCAGCTCCTCCCCTGCCTCCACCTTTTCGGAGGGCTTGAGCACCTTGACCTCACGGCGATAGACCTGCCCTGCCATGATGAGGGCCTGGGCCTTTTCGCGGCTGCGTGCCAATCCCTGTCTGACCAGCGCCTGATCCACCCGCAGCTTATCAGACACAGCACACGCCCGCCTCTCTCACCGTATGCAGCACCGCCTGCGCGACGCTTTCGTCATCCAGCCCAACATCCTTGAGCAGATGGGCGTGATCGCCGTGCTGCACAAAGAAATCTCCCACGGCCAGCACGCGGATGCATGCCTGCGCGCGCACTGCGCAGGCGTATTCCAGCACCGCGCTGCCAAATCCGCCCTTGGCCACATGCTCCTCCATCGTCAGAATGGGAATGTGTCTGGCAAACAGCGCATCCAGGCAAACGTCGTCCAGCGGCTTGACGGTGGAGGCGTTGACCACCGTCAGATGAACGTCCTCTTCCTCCAGCCGGTCGGCCACGCGAAGCGCGGCCGCCGTCATCGTGCCCGTGGCCACCAGCGCCGCGTCATTGCCGCACCGCAGGGTCTGCCAGCGCCCGATTTCAAAGCCGTCGATGGCATAGCCCTCCGGCAGGCGTTCGGCGTTTTTGGGGTAACGGATGGCGCAGGGCGCACCCAGCCGCAGCGCCGCCGGAATCATGGCCTCCAGCTCTGCCGCGTCGGCGGGGGCGAGCACCGTCATGTATGGGATGTGCCGCAAATAGGCAAAGTCATACAGCCCCTGATGGGACTGGCCATCCTCGTTGGAGATGCCGGCCCGGTCCAGCATGAGCACCACAGGCAGGCGCTGTATGCAAACATCGTGCAGCACCTGATCATAACCGCGCTGCAAGAATGTCGAATACACGAAGAAAAACGGGCGCAGGCCCCCGGAAGCCATGCCTGCGCACATGGTAACGGCGTGCTCCTCGGCGATCCCCACGTCGAAGTGCCGTGTGGGGAACGCCTCTTCGAACAGATGCGTGCAGGTGCCCAGCGGCATGGCGGCCGTGACCGCCATAATCCGAGGATCCTTTCGTGCCAGGTTTATCAGCGCATGCATGGCCACTTCCCCATTGGCCTGCCGGCTGCCGCCGCTGACCTCGCCGGTTTCCACCAGAAACGGCGGGGTGCCGTGAAAATCCTCCGGGCGACGCTCGGCGCGGTTATAGCCGTAGCCCTTTTTGGTGGCGCAGTGGATCACCACGGGCTCGTCGAGCTGCTTGGCCTGCCTGAGCATGTTTTCCACCGCAGCCAGGTTGTTTCCGTCGATGGGGCCGAGGTAGCGGAAGCCCAGCGCGGAGAAAAAGCCCTCATCCACAAAGATGCTCTTGACCATCCGCTTGGTGGTATGAATGATCCGGTACAGCGGGCGGCCAAGTACAGGGATGCGGTTGAGGCGGCTCTTGACGCGCTTTTTGGTACTGTTCCACCCCACGCTGGCGCGCAGGCTGGAGAGGTGCTTGCTCAAAGCGCCTACGTTCTGGGCAATCGACATTTCGTTGTCGTTGAGCACCAGAATCAGACGGGTTTTGGAATTGCCGCAGTCGTTGAGCGCCTCGTAGCACATCCCGCCCGTCAGGGCGCCGTCCCCTACCACAGCCACCACATGATGCTTTTCACCCCGCGCGTCCCTCGCGCGCGCAAAGCCCAGCGCCGCGGAAATCGCCGTAGAGGCGTGACCGGCCTCAAAGCAGTCGTATTGGCTTTCGCACCGACGGGGAAAGCCCGACAGGCCGCCATAGGTGCGCAGCGTGTCGAAGGCGTCGTAGCGTCCTGTGATCAGCTTATGGGCGTAGGCCTGATGACCCACGTCAAAGAGGATTTTGTCCGTAGGCGTATCAAATACGCGGTGCAGCGCCAGCGTAATTTCCACCACGCCCAGGTTGGAGGACAGGTGGCCGCCGTTTTGCGACACCGTTTGGATGATTTTCGTGCGGATATCGTCCGCCAGCTCCTCGCACTCCTCGCGGGAAAGGACGCGGATATCCGCCGGGTCCTTGATCTGCGATAACTCTGCCATAATGCTCCTTTGTGCGTCTCAGGCGTTTTTCAGCCCCGCTTTGCTTCCAGCCTTGCCACCCAGCGAAATATTGCTCAGAATATCGGAGGAATAGGCATAGTTGCTGTCGTCCTTGTCCTTTTGCGCCTCCATGGCGCAGCGGACCATCTCGTCAATCAGCCTGCTGTAAGGCATGCCGCAGGCCTCCCACAGGTAAAACGCCAGCGAACCGGGAATGGTGTTGATTTCCGTGATGTACAGTCCGTCGGACGCTGCGTCGTACATGTAGTCGATGCGCACCACGCCCTTGCAATCCATATCGTTGAAGATCTCCATGGACAGGGCACGGATTTTGTCGCGCAGCTCCGGCTCGATGGGCGCGGGCAGGACGCGCTTGAGCGAAGCCATGCCTTTGGTGGAGCCTCCCGCCATGTATTTATCCATAAAGGTCAGCAGATCGCCGCCGGATACGGGCATTTCAATTTCGCTGGCCTGCGTCTTTCCGGCATATCCCAGAACCGAGCAGTTCAGCTCCAGCGGATTTTCCAGTCCCTTTTCCACCAGCACCTTGCGGTCGAACTCGAAAGCCAGCTTCAGTGATTCCTCCAGAGCGGCGCGGTCCTTTGCCCTGGTCACGCCGATGGAGGAACCCAGGGAGGCGGGCTTGACGAATACGGGATAGGGCAGTTCCTGTTCGATCCGGTCCATCACGGCCTTGGGGTCCTCCTCCCAGGCGCGGCGCAGGAACCAGGTGCTCGGCAACACGGGGAACCCCGCGCCGCGGAAATACTGCTTCATATAGACCTTATCCATGCCCATGGCGCTCGCGCCCACGCCGGAAGAAGCATACGGAATATTGCACAGCTCCAGAAGGCCCTGAATGGTGCCGTCCTCGCCGTGCATGCCGTGAAATACGGGAATCACGCAGTCCAGGCGGGCCACGATCACCTCGCGGTCCTTGCCCAGGAGGCCCTTTCCATGCTCCATGCGGGTCAGCGCGCCGGAGCCGGAGGTGATATCCAGATTGACGCGCACCACGCCCTTGCGGCTTTCATCAAAGGGCGTGTAGGCCGAGATCTCGAACAGCGCGTCGCCGGTGAACCATTCGCCTCTTTTGCTGATATAGATGGGAATGACGTCGTAAAGCTCCCGGTCGGCGGCGCGCATAAGCTGCACGGCGCTGATGATGGACACCTCATGCTCGCAGCTGCGGCTGCCGAACATCACGCCCAGTTGAATCTTGCTCATATCCAGTTCCTCCAGTCAGGCTTCCTGATAGTGGTCGGGAAGGTCGTTTTCATAAAGGACGGTATCCGTGGGGCGGACCAGGCTGTGGAGCAGGCGGGTGGAATCGTCCAGGCTGTCCACGCGATGGATGGCCTTATCCGGGAATCCGGCCTCCTTCAGCCCCTCGATGATGGGCAAGGCGCGATTTTTGCCTACGATGATGGCGATGTCCACGCATCCGGCCATTTCCCTGCCAAATTCGCGGTTGTATTCCGCCTCGCGTTCGCCCAGCTCCACCATGCCGGGGGTGATGATGATGCGCCGCGCGGGAAAGGCCCTGAGCACCTCCAGCGCGGCCTTTGCGCCCACGGGGTTGGAGTTGAAGGCGTCGTTGATGATGGTGAAGCTGCCCGGGTGGCTGAGAAGCTCCAGACGGTGCTTGACGGGCGCGAGCTTCTCCACGCCATGAGCGATCTGGCGCAGCGTGAGCCCCAGGTCGGAAGCGACGGCTGCGGCCAGCAGAATGTTCTGGATGCTGTGCTCGCCCAAAAGCCGGGTCTGGCATTCCACGCTTCCGACGCCGCGGATGTGCAGCGTGAAGCGGCTGCCCTCCGCGGATACGCTCACCTCGTCGCACCAGCAGTCGCAGGCTTCCGGGTCACGCCCGCACAGGGTCTTTGGCTTTTGTGTGCGGTCGTACATCCTGCGCACCCACGCGCCGTCATCATAGAAGTAGGCATGGGAGCTTTCGTCGGGCAGGGTCTCGATCAGCTCATATTTGGTGGAGGCCACGCGCTCGATGGTTTTGAAGGTTTCCAGATGCTGCGGTCCCACCGAGGTGATGATGCCGATGGTCGGATGGACCAGACGGCACATTTCCCGGATGTCGCCAACGTGCCGCGCTCCCATCTCCCCCACGAACACCTGATGGGAGGGAGACAGCTTCTCCCGGATGGCGCGGGTGACACCCATGGGGGTGTTAAAGCTGGCGGGTGTGATAAGCGTGGGATATTTTTCGCTCAAAATGGCGCCCAGAATATGCTTGACCGACGTCTTGCCGTAGCTGCCCGTGATCCCGATACGAATCAGCCGAGGGTTGGCGAGCAGCTTTCGCCGTGCATCGCGGAAGTAGCATTCGCTGATCGCCTTTTCAATCGGCCAGGCCAGAAGTCCGCTCAATGCCACCACCAGCGGCAGCGCCAGCGGCCATAGCGCGGGAAGCACCGCCCAGGGGTTGGCGGCGCACAGCGCGCTGATGGCGCTCATCACCAAAAAAAAGACCGCATACAGGCGTTTTACGCGCCCGGTGATCACAAACTTCTTTTTGGCTCTCCGGGGCGAAAATGCCTGGCCGATCATAAGCCCCGCGCCCGCCGACAGGGGCAGAAGCAGGACAGCAGCCGTGACGGCCGTCCAATGGGGCCCGCCGCGCAGGGCCAGCAGGTCAAAGAGGTAGAGCAAAACCAGCGTGGCCAGCGCGGCGCATACGCCCGGCAGCAGGCTGTGAACGCGGTTGCGCTTGAGCGTGCGAAAATAGCCCGGAAACTGATAGCTTTCCAGCTGGAAAAAATGCAGGATGCCGCGTGCGGCGAACAGGCAGCAGCACACCGGCGCAAGCAGCGTAAGCCAGCGAAGGAGCGGCGTTGACAAACTCATGCCGTCTGACCTCCCCAAAAGAATTGCCTGACAATCGTCAAAAAGCGCTGCCATTCCTCGATGAACGCGAAATGCGTCCGGCCTTCAAACAACACCAGGCCGGCGTCGGGAATGGCCTTTTCCATCTGCTCGCCCATCCACAGGGGCGTTTCGGTGTCCTCGCTGCCCCATATCAGAAGCGTGGGCGCCTGAATGTCCTTGAGGAAGGGATACAGGTCCTGCGATACGACCCTGGAGAAGGTTTTGCGCATGTTCTCGTTCAGACGCACATAGTCGGCGGAGCCATAACGCCTGCGCAGCGCGTCCTGCCAGCGCTCCACCGCTGTGCGCAGCAGCCCGAAGCGCTTGAGCGCGTTGAGCATGGCGTTCATCCGCTTGAATCGGGCCTGGCGCTTCTTTTGGGTTTCCGTGAGGGGCTTGCGGATGCCCGCAGCTCCGGTCAGGACCATTTGATCGATCCTTTCGGGATGATGCGCGGCGAGATAGATCGCGACGCGGCCGCCGAAGGAATGCGCCACCACGCGCACCTTGGAAATGGAGAGCGATTCAAGCAGGGCGGAAATCTGTTCCGCGTATTCGGGCACGCCCCAAGGCTGCGGCGGCTCGCTGCTCTGGCCGTGGCCGGGGAAATCCACCGTGAGCACGTCGGCCTGCTCGCTCAGTCCTTTTTCGATGAACGAAAAAACGGAGCCGTCGCACCCCCAGCCGTGCAGGAGCAAAATGGTGGGGCCGTTTGCCTTCTCCGCCTTCGTATGGCGGTAAAAGATCCGGCAGCCCTGAATCGTCGCCTCCAAAGAAGCACCACCCTTCCAGAACTTTCCCCCGTATTTTACCCTATCTTATGCAAAAAGAAAAGCCGTTACCGCATTTTATCGTCTTTTGGCGTCCGCGGGCTCGTACACATAGCGCCGTTTTCGCGCGCTGATGGAGAATTCCTGACGGCACCACAAGGGCACGTTCACGGTGGATTCCAGTATGCAGCCCAGCTTCTCGCAGGTGCGGATGCTGGGAAGGTTGTCCTCGTCCGTGGTGATGACGAAGGTCCGCATGCCGAGTTCGGAAAATACGGGCACACACAGCCGGCAGGCACGCAGGGCTGCACCGTGTCCCCGAAAGGGCGGGTCTACGTGGTAGCCGATATGCCCCAGATAGAACAGGCTTGCATCCTCTCCCACCCTCAGGGCAATCTCCCCCGCCGTTTCGGCACGCGAGCCGCCCATCACGATATCGAACACCAGGGACTTTGCGCCTCCCAGCTGTGCGACATGCCCGCCGTACTCCCGCGGGACGAGGGCGATCAGCTCATCCTGCAAAAGCGCCTGCCCGCGGTGGCCCGCACGGATGAACGCGCGCTCAAAGTCGGTTTTCATACTTCCTGCACGGTCACCTTGGGCAAAAGCGCCTCAAAGTCCGGCCTGCGCAGCAGCTGGGTGCCGTCGGTCATCACGCTGGCCGCTCCGGCGGCTACGCCGCAGCGGAAGGAATCCGCCAGCGTTTCCCCGCGCGCCAGCCCTGCCAGCACGCCGCCGATCATCGCGTCGCCTGCGCCCACGGTAGACCGGGCCTCCACCATCAGTGCGGGGGAAAAGAATGTATCCGTCCGGCTGACAAGCATCGCGCCGTATTTGCCCATGGAGATGATCACATTCTGCGCGCCGTACTCAATCAGAAACAGCGCAGCATCCCGAAGGCCGCGCAGCGTGCGCAGCTCCCTTTTCATAATGCCCTCGATCTCAGGCAAATTGGGCTTGATCAAAAACGGCTTTTCCTTGATGCCGTGCAGCAGGGTTTCCCCGGCGCAGTCCAGCACGCATTTCTTGCCTTCCAGCGCCTTCAGACAGCGCTGATAGGCAGTTTCCGGGCAACCCTCCGGCAGACGCCCGCTGAGCACCACATACTCGCTTGCGTCGGCTTTTTCTTTCAGCAGGGTCAGAAAGTCCTCCAGCTGGGCCTGGTTCATCGAAATGCCCGGCTCGTTCAGCTCCGTGACGGTTCGGGTGCTTTCATCCACCAGTTTCAGGTTGGTACGAACCTCACCTGACACGGGCAGGTAGTCGAAGGCCACGCCCTCCTGCCGGATCATCCTAAGAAAGGATTCCCGCCCCTGCTCGCCCAGGCAACCCACGCAGCCGACCGGCACGCCAAGCCGCTTCAAAACTACGGCCACGTTCACGCCCTTTCCACCCACGTCCACGCGTACATCGTGAAGCCGGTTCACATCTCCCGCCACCAGCGCCCCGACCGACGCCGTTTTGTCAAAAGAAGGGTTCATGCATACGGTGGTAATCATCTCGTCGCCTCCTTATGCCGCCTGTTGTTTATAGCACAACGGGACCGATGCAGAGCGTGCATCGGTCCCAAGTCGAATGTGAAACGGCGGGAATTATTCCTCCTCGTCCTCGTCCAGCTTCGCGTTCTCGATGATCTTCTGGGCCACGTTGGAGGGAACCTCCTCATAGCGCTCGAAGGACATCGTAAACCAGCCGCGCGCCTGGGTCATGGAACGGAGGTCGGTCGCGTATTTGAACATTTCCGCCTGCGGGGCCTCAGCCACCAGCTGCTGCATGCCGTCCACCTGGTTCATGCCCATGATGCGGCCGCGGCGCTTGTTCATGTCGCCCATGACGTCGCCCATGTACTCGTCGGGCACATAGACCTCTACGTGCATGATGGGCTCCAGAAGCACGGGGCTGGCATCCATGCAGCCCTTCTTGTAGGCGATGCGGGCCGCGGTCTTGAACGCCATTTCCGAGGAGTCCACCGGATGGTAGCTGCCGTCGTAGAGCTTGGCATGCAGGCCCACCATGGGATAGCCGGCCAGAACGCCCTTGCGGATGTTCTCGCGCAGGCCCTTTTCCACGGACGGGATGAAGTTGCGCGGCACCACGCCGCCGACCACCGCGTCCTCGAACTCGAAGTCGATACCGGTGTCGCCGATGGGCGAAAACTCGATCCACACGTCGCCGAACTGGCCATGTCCGCCGGACTGCTTCTTGTGGCGGCCCTGGACCTTGACGGTCTTTTTGATGGTCTCACGATAGGGAATGCGCGGGTCCTGCAGAACGGCGTTGGCACCGAACTTGCTGGCCAGCTTGTTGCGGATCACGTCCAGATGCAATTCGCCCTGGCCGGAGAGCAGCGTCTCGGTGGTTTCGACGTTCTTTTCCAGCTTGATGGAGGGGTCCTCCTCCATGAGGCGGGCCAGACCGCCGAATACCTTGTCCTCCTCGCCCTGTTTGGCGGCGAACACGGCCTTGCTGATGCACGGAGCCGGATACTCAATCGGCGGATACTTGATGGGGCTGGCGGGATCGCACAGCGTATCGCCGGTGTTGGTGAACTGCAGCTTGGAGAACGCGCCCATGTCGCCCGCGTTGAGCAGCTGGGTTGCGATCTGCTTCTTGCCGCGCAGCACATAGATGCCGGTGACCTTTTCGGTCTTGTCGCAGCTGGCGTTGTAGATGTTGCCGCTGCCGGTGGCCGTGCCGCTCATGACCTTGAACAGGCTGAGCTTGCCGACGAACGGGTCGGCGATGGTCTTGTAAACCAGGGCGCTGAAGGGCTGCTCGCTATTGCAGGCGCGCTCGATTTCCTCACCGGTCTTGGGGTTGACGCCCTTGTACACCGCGCGCTTGGGAGAGGGCAGGAAGTCCGCCATCACGTCCAGCAGCTTGGCAACGCCCACGCCGGTCAGCGCCGAGCAGGGCACCACGGGGCAGATCTGGCCAGAGAACATGCCCATCTTGAAGCCTTCGATCAGCTCCTCGTGGGTGAGGGTGCCTTCCTCCAGATACTTCATGGTGAGGTCATCGTCCGACATCGCGGCGGCCTCAGTGATCTCTTCCATGGCCGTGGCAATATCGTCCGCCATTTCAGCGGGCACGGGGATCTCCTTGGGCTTGCCCTTGTTGACGCGCTCATAGGCCTTGTTTTCCAGAACGTTGACCACGCCGCGGTAGTCGGGTCCTTCGCCTATGGGCAGCAGAATGGGCACCACGCTGTTGCCGAAGCGCTCGCGCAGCTGGGTCTGGACCTTCATAAAGTCCGCATGGTCGCGGTCCATCTGATTGACGATGAACATCTTACCCACGTTGTTCTTGGTGGCGTAATCCCACGCCTTTTCGGTGCCCACGGCGATGCCGCTGACGGCGCTGACCAGAATCGCGGCGGTTTCCACCACGCGCAGGGGACCCATCATCTCGCCCACGAAATCAAAATAGCCGGGGACATCAATGACGTTGAGCATCTTCTGGTTCCAGTCGATCGGCGCAATGGCAGCGCTGATGGAGATTTTTCTCTTGATCTCCTCCGCGTCGTAGTCGGTCACGGTGTTGCCGTCCTCGACACGACCCTGGCGGTCGATCGCTCCGGCAGCGAACAGCAGCGCCTCCATCAGCGTCGTTTTGCCTTCGCTGCCATGTCCCATGAGGGCGATGTTCCGGATGTCCTTGGTTTGATAGCTAGCCATTATGGATCCCCCTTGTTTTATTTGATTTTCGCATCCCTGCGCGCCGCGCCGCGGGCATTTTGACGGAACGGGCGTCGTACGGTCTGTTCCAAAAAACGCAGGATGCATATGAGCCGTATTCCAAACGTTAATGATTATAGCAGAAACCGGAGAAAAAGAAAAGCATAAACCTCGAAAATGGCAATTCGTTCCTTACAAACGCCCGTCATAAAGGTATTTTACCTTCAAATATCCCTCCAGATTCCCGTGTTCGCTCACGGTGATGGCAGGTAGATCCAGCTCCAGCATGCAGGCCAGCAAAATGGCGATACCGTGCACCACGATGTCCGCGCGCTGGGGCTGGAGGCTTGGCAGCGCCAGGCGCTTGTCCATGGGCATGGGCGCGAGCGCTTCCATGGCAGCCTGCACGCTCTCCCTGGTCAGCGAGAAGCCGTGGATGCGTTCGCGCTGGTTCCAGGGAATCCGCTGGACCAGCGCGGCGCTGGTGGTAAAGGTGCCGCCCACGCCCACCCACGCCGGCGGACGGATGGCCAGAAAGGCGTCGCGCTGCGGCGAAATCAGCTCGCGCGCGACACGCACCACGGCGTTCGCCTCCTCTGCGCTTTGAATGGGATAGAGACGGCAAAGCCGCACGGCTCCCATTTGCAGGCTGACTGCCCGTTGAATTTCGGTTCCATGGCCCACGGCGATCTCCGTGGAACCTCCGCCAATATCGATCAGGCCGGAGGGTTCCCCGTCCGTAGCGCCGATGAAAGAGAGTCGTGCCTCCAAGTCGCCGCTGCAGATTTCAAGCGAAAGGCCGGTCGCATCCAGCAGCGCCTGGGAAAAGGCCTGCTGATTCGCCGCGTCGCGCACAGCGCTGGTGGCGAACAGGTGCACGCGTTCGGCGCCGCATTCCACGGCCTGCCGGCGGAACGTCTCCACGCTCCGACAGGCCTTGTCGGTCATCTCCGGGGTGATATTCCCCTGCCGGTCCAGCGCCGCAAACACGCGCAGCCCTTCTCTGTAGCGATCCAGCCGGAACAGCCGTCCGCGCTCCACATCCGCGACCAGCATACGCAAAGAATTGGAACCGATGCCGATGGCTGCAACCCGCATTCCAAGCACCTCATTTGTATTGTTTTTGCTTGATGATAAAAAACGGAAATACCCTCGCCGTTACCGGGAAGGTATTTCGTCCTCGCCATATAGCGCTTCGGGATTGGTGATCACAAAGCGGATTTCATCCGGCATCATATAGCCGTACATGGTACGCGCCTGATTCTCGATAAAGGCGTCGGTTCCCACGGTTTCCAGCTGGTTTTTCAGGTCCGCCTGCTCGCCCTGCAGCTCGGTCAGGCGCATCTGCGTCTGATCGTAGGTGTCATTGAGATCGTCGATGCTCTGGGAAAGCGTGCCGCTGTACCAGAAAAAAGCCACCAGCACGCACGCGGACATCGCAATCAGCACCCAGATGTTCATCGTCTTGCGCATAAGCAGGTCGTTCCCTTCAAAAAGCAATATATGTTAACATTCTGCGTCGGATGCAAAACTCCTGCCATTACGGCGCGGAATCATCCGATTTTTTTGCTTTTTGCAGCCGCTCCCGTATCAGGCGCACAAGCCTGCCGATTCCCTGGGTGTAAAGAACCGCGCCCGTAAGGATGGCCAGCAGGTGGTACAGGCGCAGGGCTTCATCGCGTGCGAGAAGCATCATCGCCATCAGCGGGGCGGCGCCGGCCAGCATCATCAGTACATCCGCCACCGGGCGCAGCGGTCCCGCCAGCGCGGATGCGTCCAGGCAGGCCGCCAGCACAAGTCCCAGGGGCACCGCCGCCAAAAACGCCTGCGCCTGCCCTGCCGTTTCGAAAAACAGCGTCATTTCTTCAGCCACTTCCAGGAAAAAGCGCGCTTCGCCGCGGCCTTGGGTGTCTCATAGATCACGCCGTCAATGTGTCCGTCCACCTCCAGCCGCCCGTCCTCCAGCAACAGCTTGGCGATGTGCAGCCCCTGACCCGTGAGGATCATCATGCCCGAATCGATTTTCAGCACGACTTCCGTTTCGTGAAAGCTGCAGACGTCCGTCACCCCGGTGACTGAGGCGCGCCTGCGCCTGTCGATAGCTAGCGTGTGGGCGCTGCGCGCCGCGCTTTCCGCAGCGTTGATATTGGTCATGGCCATGCCTCCTTCCCTGGAAAGGGTATTCGCGGGCGCACCCAAAAAGAAGGCTTGACAGAATGCCGTCTTTGCCGTATTATGCGTATACCATATTGTTTATTATGGTTTACACATGACGAGGGAGGAACTGACCATGACCAGGCAGGTGCGGCTTTTGACCCTTTCGGCGCTGATGTGTGCGCTGATCATCGTTTCCACGCTCTGGATCAAATTCACCATTCCAGGCACGGATGTGATGTTCAGCACGCAGGTGTTTTTTGTACTGCTCTGCGGCCTGCTCCTGCCGCCCCGCTACTGCTTCTATACGCTGGGCGCGTATCTTATGCTGGGGCTGATCGGCCTTCCGGTGTTCACCGCCACGGTCGGTCCCGCGGTCATCGCCACGCCGTCGTTTGGATATCTGATCGCTTTTCCCTTTGAAGCGGCGGTCACATCCGCGGCTGCCGGCAGGCTGGCGGATAAAAAGTGGGGGCGCTATGCGGCTGTGCTCACCGGAGTGATTGCGAGCTATGCCATAGCGCTCCCCTATGTAGCTGTGCTCAAGGGTGTATACCTTAACGCGCCGGTGCCGCCTGGCGTGCTGCTCAGCGCGTACTGCTTCGCCTTCCTTCCAATGGACATCGTCAAGGCAGCGATGGCCGCTCTGCTGGCAGGCCGCCTGAAAAAGCCGCTGGGATTGACGGCCCTTCGCTCCCGCTGAAAGCGGATCAGGCGTTCTTTTCCTTGCTCTTTTCTTCCTTCATCAGCTTTTTGCGGGCCGTTTCAAAAATCGCGCCCACCACGCGCGGACCTGCGTTGATCGCGATGGCCGCGCCGATCTGGAACTGGTATACGGGCGGATATCCCACCTTTTTGGTCAGCTCCTCTGCCAGCTCGTCGCGCACAGCGGCGTCGCTGCCATAGACAAGGCTGTAAGGCGTGTTGGGTTCCATATCGTCATCCACCATTTTCACGATCTCTTTGATGAGCTTCTTTTCGCCGCGCGCCTTGCCTACGGTGGTGATGGCGTGATCCCACACCTGCATAATGGGCTTGATGCCCAGGGCTTCGCCTACAAACACCGCTGCGCTGGGAATGCGGCCCGACTTCCCCGCGTACTTCAGGCTGTAGAGGCCGAAGTAAACGCGCTGCTTCTTCAGCTGGCTGTCAACGAGCTTGAGCACGTCGTCGATGGGTGCGCCCATCTCCAGCTTCTGCGCCGCCAGGATCGCCGCATAGCCGTATCCGCCCGAATAGCTGCCGCCATCAAAAAGATGGATGCGCAGCTTTTCCTTGGCTTCCTCGTTTTCCTCATAGAAACGGTCGCGCGTGCTCACGGCATTGAAATACGTGGCAGACCCCTTGGAATTGATCAGCAGGAGAATCAGGTCGCGGGTACCCGCGGCCAGCTCGGCTCTGTACAGCTCCTCGAAGGTATAGGGCGTAATCTGCGAGGTGACGGGAATGCCGTTATAGCTGTCCATCAGGGCGTAGAATTCCTCATTGGTGATTTCCACGCCGCTTTGAATGGTGCGCTCCCCCATGGCGACCGGAATGGGAAGCACGCCGATGCCATACCGTTCACGAACTTCTGTGGGAATGTCCGCTGCCGCGTCGGCGTAGATTTTATACTTGGAAATCATCCTAATCCTTCCTTTCAATGCAGATCAAACAATATAATGATATCGTGATTCGGTTCAGAAGCCTCTGAGGAGGGCGGAAAACCCGGTTCCCGTCATCAGCCGAATCAGAATCAGCACGACCAGGTGAAGGGGATACAGCCAGTAACCCAGTCTGCCCGGCAGCCGGAGTCCTGTTTTCGTGCGGCAGAGAATCAGCGGCAGCGATAGCCAGATCAGCCCCTGCAAGCGGAAAAAGGCAGATAGCACCGGGCCCAGCCCATTCCACGACAGAAAGACAAGCGGATAACCAAACAGGCTGCTCACCTGGGAGGACGTGCTTCCCCAGAAAAGCGCATAAGCCAGATAGGTTGCGGCCAGGCCGCCCTTCGAGCCGCGGGCCATGTAAAGCAGGAGAATAAACGTAAGCCCGCGCCAGCCATAATCCACCTGCACAAAGCCCAGCAGCACATAGCACAGCGCCGGCACCCAGACCTGGCTGCCCATGAACCTGGCGCGGATACCCTGCAGCGCCACCTGTCCGATGAACAGCAGGAAAAGGATGTTCAAATCCGTCCAGGTATGGTTGAGCGCCATCATGTACAGCGGTTGGGAGAGCAGCGCCAGCCCGAGCAGGCGAAGCGCGTATCTGGGCGCGCTTCGCGTTTTAACGCTGCCCACGACCAGACACCAGGCATACAGCGGCAGGGCCATCCTACCGATCATGCGCAGCTCCCCTATGCGGGGCAGTACCGCGGCTCCCAGGTGGTCGATAAACATGAAGCACAGAGCCAGGACCTTCAGAAATGACGTGTCCAGATTGCCTGCCAGCTCCCCGCCGCGCCTCTCGCGCGCAACGCTTTCAGCCATCTAGGCCATGCCTCCCTTCGATGCGGTTTGTCCATTATAGCATGTTTCTTCCAGGCTGTCACGGGGATAATGCGCTCCGCGCCCTGCCTGTCGCATCCGGTCCAAACGTGGCCGGACGGGTTGTATTGACAGACAGGCTCATATGATATAAAATATTTTCGATATAGAAGACAATCTATATCAGATGCCTTGAGAAGGAGGTGCCAACGGGTCCTATGGACTGTTTCAAGGCGTCCATTCCGATTTTGAAAGTGCTCTGCGACGAGACGCGGCTGAGCATTTTGAGCATGCTCTCCCAGGCGGACCGGAATGGCTGCGAAATTACCCGCGCGTTTTGCTTTTCGCAGCCCACCATCAGCTATCATATGAAGCAGCTTGTGGACGCGCAGCTGGTAATCGCCCGAAAGGAAGGCTCAGCGGTGGTCTACAGCGTCAACCGCGAAATCTGGCCTCATGTGCGTGCGCTGCTGGATGTGCTGTGCGCCGCCGCGAAAAAGAAGGGAGAGAAAGCCGATGGCTGAACCCGTGTTGCGTCTGGATGGGCTGTGCAAGGACTACGGTGAGGGGCTGGTGCTCAGCGGTTTGAGCCTGGACGTGTATCCGGGCGAATTTCTGACATTGCTGGGTCCCAGCGGGTGCGGAAAGACGACCACGCTGCGCATCATCGCGGGGCTGGAGCGTCCCACGGCCGGTCGCGTCGTGATCGACGGGGCGGACGTGACGGGGCTTCCTCCCGAGAAACGCCCCGTGAACACGGTATTTCAAAACTATGCGCTCTTCCCCCATATGAACGTGTTCCAAAACATTGCCTATGGGCTGAAGGTGCTGGGCATCAGCAAAAGCGAGCAGAAGGAAAGAGTGATGGCGGCGCTTTCTCTGGTGCGGCTGACGGGTTTTGAACGGCGCATGCCCTCCCAGCTCTCCGGCGGGCAAAGGCAGCGCGTTGCCATCGCGCGCGCGGTGGTGCTCCAGCCCAAGGTTCTTTTGCTGGACGAACCGCTGGGCGCGCTGGATTTGAAGCTTAGGCAGGAGATGCAGCAGGAGCTCAAAAGCCTGCAGCAAAAGCTGGGTATCACCTTCGTCTACATCACGCACGATCAGGAGGAGGCGCTCAACATGTCCTCCCGCATCGTGATTCTCAATGCCGGGCATATCGAGCAGATTGGAACACCGGAAGAGGTGTATGAGTGTCCGCTCACGCTGTTTGCGGCGGATTTCATCGGTCAGAACAACCTGCTCCACGGCACGGTCACAGCCGTCTCGCCGGAGGGGCTTTCGCTGGAGGTAAACGGGGTCACCCTTCCCGCCCTGCCTAACGAGGTCTTTTCACCCGCCGTGGGCGAACGCGCCGCCCTGTGCCTGCGCCCGCAGCGCATCCGCTACGGCCGTGAGCCGCAGCATGGCATGACGCTCAAGGGCACCATCCGCAGCAAGGAATATGTGGGCGGCATGCAGCACACGCAGATCGCCCTGGGCGGCGAAGTGGTGCTCAACGCCGTTACCCAGTCTGCCGAGCTGGACAGCTATCCCGTCGGCAGCGAGGTGTTCGTGGGCTGGAACCGGCGTCATGCGCCGCTCGTACCGGACGCTCCCAAGGAGGCGGTATGATGGACGCCTCGCACAAGCAGGATCTGCGCTTTTCCAGGCTGCTGAAGCTGCCTATGTATCTGTGGAGCATCGTGTTCGTATTCGTGGCGCTGCTCTATGTCATCGGGCTCAGCTTTCTCAGCCGCGGCGAAATCATGGGCGTGACGGGCGAAGTCACGCTGGGCAATTACGCGCGCCTGGCTTCGCCGGATTATGTCAAGGTTCTTTTGCAAAGCCTGAAGCTGGCGGCGCTGACCACGGCCATCTGCATCTTGGTGGGCTATCCCTTCGGCTATCTGATGGCGCGGCTGTCGCCGGTGGCGCGGTCGGTGGTGATGCTTCTGATCATCGTGCCATTCTGGACCAACGCGCTCATCCGCATCTATGGCTGGCGCATCCTGCTCATGAGCAACGGCCCCGTCAATACCCTGCTGATGAATCTGGGGCTGATTCACGAGCCGCTCAAGCTGCTCTACACGGACGGCGCGGTGCTGCTGGGAATGGTTTACGCGCTGATTCCCTTCATGATCCTGCCGACCTTCACCACGGTTGATAAGCTGGACTTTTCCGTTGTGGAGGCTGCGCGCGACCTGGGTGCAAGCCCCCTGCACGCCTTCTTCACCGTGACGGTGCCGCTCACGCTGCCGGGCCTGATGGCGGGCTGCGTACTGGTGTTCATCCCCTCGATGGGCCTGTTCTTCCTCAACGACCTGCTGGGCGGCTCCAAGAGCGTGCTGGCCGGCGGACTGATTCAGCAGCTCATCAACAGCCGCGATCTGCCCATGGCGGCGGCCCTGAGCGTGCTTCTGCTGGCCGTGACCGGCGCGGTGATCGCCGTGTACCGCAAGGTGGGCGGCACGGGCGACATGAGCATGTTTTAGGAGGGAGCTATGAAAAAGCATTCGTTCGGTTCCCTGCTGTTTATCGGGCTGGTGCTGCTCGTCATGTACCTGCCCATCGCGGTGGTGATCGTCTATTCCTTCAACGCCAATACCGCCCGCATCCCCATCGACTTTACAGGCTGGACCACCGACTGGTATGCCAAGCTCTTTGAGGGCCGGAGCGGCTTTGGGGACGCGCTGCTGCTGAGCGTGCGCGTAGCGCTGTGGGCCGTGGTGATCTCCTGCGTCATCGGCACGCTGGGAGCTATCGGCATGGCGCGCCGCGTGGACGGAAAGTCCTCGCGGCTGGACACAGCCATGGAATCGCTCATGTCCCTGCCGATCATGATTCCGGAAATCATTCTGGGTCTGGCCTTCATGGTGGTTTTCAACGCCATGGGCATCCGAGGCAACGACCTGCGCCTTGTGCTTGCGCACGTCACCTTCTGCATCCCCTATGTGTTTCTCAACGTCAAGAGCCGACTGGTGGGCATGGACCCGGCGCTCTTTGACGCGGCGCGCGACCTGGGGGCAAGCCCCGCGCGCGTGGTGCGCGACATCACCCTCCCCCTCTGCCGTCCCGCCATTATGAGCGGCGCGTTTCTGGCGCTGGCCATGTCGCTGGACGATTTCGTGATTAGCTTCTTCGTCTACGGCGCGGGCGAGGGCACTTTGCCCATCAAGATCTACTCCAGTGTGAAGGTGGGCGTATCGCCGCAGGTAAACGCCTTGTGCACGCTCATCATGGGCGTGGTGTTCATCGCCGTGGCCCTCAGCCGCTACCTGTCCTCCATGCGCGCCGCGCGCCAGCGCAGGCTAGAGCGGCAGATACGCGCCGCGTAAGAAACGATGTCCCTCGCATGCGCTCCGCTGCGATCGGCATAGAAAAGAAAAAAGGCTCCCAAAGCTACGTATCAAACCCCGGAAAGGAGAAGAAAAATAATGAAAAGACTGGTTGCTCTCATCCTCTGCGCGCTGATGGCGCTGCCTGCGCTCTCTCTCGCAGAGGAGGAAAAGGTGCTCAACATCCTCAGCTGGGAAGGCTATGTGGACGGAGATACGCTGGCCGCCTTCGAGGAAGAAACCGGCATTGATGTGATCTGGTCCCCCATGGATTCCATCGACAGCATGCTGCTCAAGGTCACCGAGGGCGGAGGAGCGGATTACGACCTGATCATCTCCAGCGACTATTCGCTGGACATTCTGCGCAAGCAGGGCCTGATTCAAAAGCTGGACATGAGCAAGCTGTCCAACTACGGAAACCTCGACCCCGCTTTCCTCTCGCAGAGCTACGATCCTGACAACGAGTACGTGATCCCCTATATGGCGGGCTGCCCGTTGATCATCTATGACCCCGAACGGGTGTCCTTTGAGATCACCGGCTATGAAGATCTGTGGAACCCGGAGCTTGCCGACAGCGTGGCTGTTCTGGAAAACGCCCGCGTGCTGTGCGGCATCACGCTGAAAACCATGGGCAAGAGCATGAACGAAACCGACCCCGACGTGCTGGCTGAGATGAAGGAAAAGCTGATGCCGCTCTATCCCAATATCCGTACCTTCGGCGACCTGGAGTCCTACAGCGCCGTCACCACGGGCGAAGCCAGCGTAGGGTTCATGTTTACGCCCTTTGTGTACATGGTGCAGCTGGACCATCCTGAATTTGAGGTGGTCTATCCCAAGGAAGGCCTGGGCTACGGCATCGACGGCCTGGTGATCCCCACGGGCGCCAAGCATGTGGACGCCGCACATCAGTTCCTGGATTATCTGATGCGTCCGGAGGTGGCGGCCAACAATGCCGAAAAGCAGTACTATATGTGCGTCAACGAGGCTGCCCGGGAGTATCTGAGCGACGCCTACCGCGAGGCCAGCGTGATGAACGTGCCCGCCGAGCTGCTCAAGGACGCGGAGTTCATCTTGGACGTGGGCGCGACCGAAACCACCTATCAGGAGATTTACACCGCCTTTAAGAACCAATGAGAACCGTTGCGGAAAGGAAGAGCCTCATGCTTATCAAAAACGCAAAAGCCTTTATCAACGGAGCATTTCGTGAGGGTACGGACATTGTCGTCAGCGAGGGAACAATCGCCGCCATCGGTCAGGGGCTGATGGTTGAGGGCGCGGAAACCGTCGATCTCAAGGGCGACCTGCTGCTGCCGGGCTTTGTGGATGTGCACATCCATGCCTTCATGGGCCAGGATACCATGAACGGAGAGGAAGCCGTGCGCCACATGAGCCGCGAGCTCAAAGAGTTCGGCGTAGCTGCGTTCCTGCCCACCACCATGAGCGCCAGCCCGGAGGATACGCAGTCCGCTCTCAAGGGCATCAAGGCCGTGATGGACCGCCCGGAGCCGGACGGAGCCATCGTGCTGGGCGCGCACATGGAAGCGCCTTTCCTTGAGGAAAGCAAGGCCGGCGCGCAGCTCAAGCAATATTTCGTGCTGCCCAATGAAGAAAACTGGTCTGCTTACACGGGTCCCTATGCCGGCATCGTGCGCATGATCACCATGGCTCCAGAAAAGGAAGGCGCGCTGGACTTTATCAGCCGCCTGACGGATAGCGGGATCACCGTCAGCATCGGGCACACCAGCGCGGACGCGGAAACCGTGCATGCGGCTGCCGACCATGGCGCGACGCATGTGACGCATACCTTCAACGCGCAGACGCCCCTCAACCATCGAGCGCCCGGCGTGCCAGGCGCTGCGATGGTGGACGACCGCCTCGACTGCGAAGTCATCGGCGACGGCATTCACCTGCATCCCGATGTGGTCCGCCTGCTGATGCGCTGCAAGGGCAAGGAGCACACCGTTGCCATCACCGATGCGATGGAGGCTGCCGGCATGCCCGACGGAAAGTACCAGCTTGGCGGACAGGATGTGTTCGTCAAGGACGGCGCGGCCCGCCTGGCGGACGGCACCTTGGCCGGCAGCACGCTGACCATGATTCGCGCTTTCCAGAACCTGATCCGCTTCGGCGCCTCCCCCGAGGACGCTGCTCTCATGACCACCCGAACCCCCGCCCGCTCCATCCGGAACGAGGAAGTGGGCGAAATCGAACTGGGTGCGCCCGCGATCTTCACCCGGTTTGACAAGGACTATCAGTTCGTCGGCGTCATTGGCTGACGGCATTCAGAAAAAACCGCCCCGCAGCTCCTTCGCTGAGCCGCGGGGCGGTTTTCTGCATTCGCAATCACATACCGTACGTGGTTTTCAGGTTGAAGCTCACGCCCCATACATAGTAGGTGACAATCAGCTCCCGCACGGAATGAGTGTCCTTGGGGACCAGAATCTCTACCGTCAGGTCGCCTTCGCTTTTGGCGTCAAGCGACTTGACGCTCAGATCGGCCATCTGCAGAATGTCCGTCGCCTGAGGAACCACCTGCGCCTCGATCATGTCGATGGGAACAAGGCAGTCGTTGCGGATGCGCAGCGTATAGGTCAGGTAGACGTACTCCGACGGTTCCTTCCATTCCAGCGGCTTTTGATACAGCGTGCCCTGAAAGGTTTCCTCCTGCACAGCGCTTTTCAGCGCCTCAAAAGCCGCCGGGTCCTGAGCGGCCGAAACGCCCACCACCTCGACCCCTGTCACCCGCACCTCCGCGGTCAGAAACAGATATCCCACCAGCAGTACCATCACCAAAAGCAGCGATACCGAGGCAATGGCTGCAATTTTCAGGCCGCGCATGGCTGAACCGTCCTTCCTTATTGATTGGCGTCGGAGCCGAGAATGCTGCGGATCTCGTCGATCATTTCCGAATCCTTCATGCGGAATTTGAACTCCACACGGCGCGAGGCGTCCATGTTGATGGAGCCGTCCTCGTTGTAGATGGGGTCGGAATAGCTGCGACCCTTGGCGGTGAGGATCTCGCGCAGTTTTTCCAGCTGCTCCTCGCTCAGGCTGGGCATTTGCAGGCAGTAGGTGGCTACGCTGAGAGCGCGCTCCTGGGACAGCTCCAGATTGACCAGGTAGGTACCCTGGGTATCGGTATGCCCCTCAATGATGATTTCCCCAAGATAGTCCACATATTCGGGCTGAAGCAGCACGCTCAGGTATACGGGAATAAACTCGTCCAGCAGGGCGCGGCCGCTGTCTTTGATGTTGCTCTTGGCCACATCGAAAAATACAGCGCTTTCCAGCATGATATCGCCAGTATTTCCATCCACTGTGGCCTTAAGGTCCGCCTGGGTGAGCGCGGCGGTCAGGTCCCGCACGATCTGTGTGCGCACACCCACCAGGTCATCCAGCTTTTGCTGCTGGGCATTGAGCGCGTCCTGCTGCTGGCCCAGCAGGACGGTGGCGTCGGCCAGCTCCTGCTGCTTGCTGGTTAATTCCAGATTGGCGGCGTTCAGCTCTTCTTCCTTCTGGCTGAGAGCGGCCTGCGCCGCCAAAATGATCTTTTCCTGCTCTTCCAGCGTCAGGCTCTGGTCGTTGAGCAGGCTCTCCTTCTCGTCCAGCTGCGTCAAAGCAGCCGTCAATTCGTTCTGCTTGTCGGTCAGGGCGGCCTGCTGAGCGCTCAGCTCCGCGCGCTGGTCATCCAGCGTAGCCTGTTGCTGCGTTAGCAGCGCGCTTTGCTCGTCCAGCTCGGCGGTCTTGGTTTCCAGCATCAGAAAGTACTGATAGACGCTGTAGCACAAAACCAGCACAAACACCAGCAGCAGCGCCGCCATCATATCGGAATAGCTGATCCAGAACGCGCCGCCGTCCGTCTTGCCCGAGCCTCTCCGGATATACCGTCTGCGTGCCATCTGCCACTCTCCTTACAGCTCCGCTGCCGGGGCCTGCGCTTCGTCGGAGGGAAGCGTGCTCATTTCATCCGTCAGCAGGTCCGCCGCCACCTGCATGCGGCGCAGGGATTCCGCCAGGGCATCCAGCCGGTCGGCAAGTGCCTGGCTCGCGCCTTCTGCGCCGCCCAGCGCCTCGGCGCGGCTGCTGCGCTCGTTTTGCATCTCCTGGACGAATGCCTGCATCTGCCGGGCGATTTCGGAGCTGGCCTCGCGGATGGCCTGCGCGTCGCCGGCCATGGCGCGCGCAGCGTCCAGCGTGGTCTGTAAATTCCTCTGGGTTTGCAGCTGCCCCTGATTGACGGCGCTCATCGTATCGCCCAGCGCGGTCATCTGCCCGCTGAGCGATGTATTCATCTGCTGCACGAACTGCCCCACAATGCGCCTGACGCCGTCCACCTGCTCGCGCGTGGCGCATTTGATGAAGGTGTCCAGCGATTGCGTCAGCGGCGCCATGGCGCGGCCGATAGCCATTTCCAGCGAGGCCGCCACATGGTTGCCCACGTTTTCGGCCAGGTGGGCCATGCGCACTTCCTCGTCCTGCTTCTGACACATCATCTGCACGTCGGGTTGGAGCGGACGCGGCATGGCCAGCTCGTAGAATGCATCC
This sequence comes from uncultured Eubacteriales bacterium, assembly GCA_944349545.1. Classification (GTDB taxonomy): domain Bacteria; phylum Bacillota; class Clostridia; order Christensenellales; family Aristaeellaceae; genus Limiplasma. The sequence continues at coordinate 12,636 of CALVNG010000008.1, read as the reverse complement.
TCAAAATTGTCCAGCGCGCGCACCGCGCGACCCGCGGACATGCGGTTGAACATGTTGAACAAAAGAGAGCAGGAAATACCCGCCACTGAGGTGGCGAAGGCGAAGCGCATGCCGCTGAGCAGCTGGGGAATGCTCTGGATGGTTCCTTCCGCGTTACTGAAATCCACGCTGGTGAGGCCCTGCATCAGGCCGATGAACGTGCCCAGAATACCCAAAGACGTAAGCAGGCCGGGAATCAGCTCCGCCAGCTGCGCATGGCCGGGCTTTTCGACCACGGTTTCCTCGTTGATATATTCGCGCGTGTCGCAGGGAATGCCGCGCATATCCAGCTGTCCGGCGTTGAGCAGAAACTGCTGCCACTCGTTGCGCAGCGATCTGCCCAAAAAGCGCGCCTCTCGCCAGATGGGACGCTCGCCCGCCGCGGTGCTCTTTTCCAGCTTGATGACCGCGCGGTTCAAAAGCGACGCATTGCGCAAAAGGGGGTATATGCACTTGCACAGGCCTGTCAGGGTAACCAGCGCAATCGCTGCATAGATCACAATTTCCGTCAGATTGGACGAGAGCTGGGTCAACGTGGGCACTTGCGGCACCTCCGGTCCGTTTTGATGAAGGAATACGCTTTGTATTGTAACGCTTTTTTCATACTTTGTAAATACGTATGGAATATCTGGGAAATGTCTGCGAAAAATACAGGCAGCGGCACGCCATCCCGAAGATGGCCAGCCGCTGCCTGTGGAAGCCTGTTCGAGCGTTATGCGACATTTGCCTGTGTGTCGTCAAGCCGCAGGCTGTCGTCATGAACGACGACGATGTCGCATCCGCTTCCCCATCCGCTCTGTTCCAGCACGGACTGGAACAGCGATTCCAGGTTATGTACCGTTACATTCCAGGCATTGGCCCGGTATTCCTCGTTTTCGCCGTATTGGGCAAACAGGCGCGCCTCCGTCTCCTGCTTGATCTGCGCGTAGCGCTCCGGCGTGAGAGGATACAGCCAGTCGGTCTTTTTCACCTCGTCCTCGTTGACCGTCAGCTTGGGATAGGCAGGCGAGGGGGCGGGCAGACGCACCTCCACCGCGCCGTCCAGCGCGGACACGGAAGCGCAGCTCAAATCCACCGTAAAGCTCATCTGGAAGGTATAGGGCATTTCGACCTTCTGCACGGTTCCAAGGAGCCAGGCGTCCTGCGAAACGGTTTCCTGGCCGGTTACCTCGACCTCATATACGACCAGCTCGTTTTTTTCCCGAAGCGTTTCCGAGAAGCGTTCGCTGATCCATTGCGTGTTGCCGCCGCCAAAAACCTCGACCCAGAGCGCGGGTCCGAAGCGAACCAGCGCCAAAGCCGCCACAATGCACGCGGCGAAGCCGATCAGCCGTTTGAGAAATCTGAACAACTGAGTTCCTCCGTCAGGGCATCCATCTGCCGATTTCCACCAGCAGGCGCACGGCCAGCTGCAAAAGCACATACAGCGTCGTCAGCGCGCCCACCATCATCAGATAGCCGCGAAAGAAGCGCGCGACGCGCCCATGCCGGCGGCGTCTTGCGCCCGGCGCCGCGGGACCCTGATGGGCGTCGGGGGCAACGGGGCTCCACATGCGCTTTCCTCCTCCGGCGCATTCCGTCTTGCGTATGAATGGCCGCTATCAGTATACGACAAATTTCGCAAAAAGGCCATAGAAAGCCGCGTCATTTCTCCCGCGCACTTGTAAATCCTGCGTTTACGGAGTCTCGGCGGTCAGATACTCCTCAACCACATAGCCTTCTGCCACGTCGGTGCGCACTTTGACCCATCCCTCCTGCGGGCAGCGCTCCAGAACCAGCACCTGCTGGCCCTTATAGAGGCGCATGAGGATCTCGCCGCCCAGATCCGGCGATTTGCGCAGATTAAGCGAGCTGTCGTCGTCAATTTCGGTGACGGCTGCCAGCCATTGTCCCTCCTGCGGCGTCAGGGTCATGGGCATGAGCGTGGGCCGCGGCGTCGGCGTGGGCGCCGGACCGGGGGTAGCCGCCAGCGCCGCCTCCGGCTGCGTCATCTGGGCGGGCTGGTCCTCATAGCGCATCAAGGTCAAGCCCGGATAGTAAAACGCGATGATCTCCTGATAGGTTTTGCCGTACTCCGCGGCCATCCACTGCGCGCCGCGCTGGCTCATCCCTACGCCGTGGCCATAGCGACGCGCCTCGATGATATAGGCGCCGTCGGTTTCGCGCACGCTCCACAGCTCGTTGTCATAGTGGGCGGTGATATCCAGCCCCAGGGCCTGCTCCGCTGTGGGAAAGATGTCCAGCTCCAGCGTGAAGGGTTCCTCAATGGGGGTAAAAGGCCCGTAGACCGGGGCAGGCGTGGGGCTGGGCGTGACGGTGACCACCGGCACAAAGCCCGTCGCCTGGACGGTGGGCGTGGGGCTGGGCGTTTCCTCCACCACCTCAAAGAGGCTGACCTCCTCAGCGTTGAGGTCCACGACGGGCGCGGGCGCGTTCTTGCGGGTACGGCCGCTGATGGACACGGTCAGGGTGAGGCGGGTCATGAATTTGTTGTCCTCGCTCGCCGCGCCGGAGACGCTCACCGCGCTAACCCCGTCCACCCGCACGCTCTCCGGCGCAGGGTCGTAGCCCAGAGCCGTCAGCTGATCGTAAAGCTGCGTGGCCAGCAGGCTGCGCAGGGCATAGGGTGCGGTTTCCTCCTCGCCATAGGTCTTTTTCATTTCAAAGGAGCGAACCACGCTGTCGGGATTGGCCACGTCATAGGGATCGTCGCCAAAGGCGTAATAGCCGAAGTCCTCCTCCGTCGGCCACACGGTTTCCACCAGCTCTGTCTGGCCGCCGTTGCTGGCCGAGTAATAGCACTGCGCCAGCCGGTCGCGGTAAAAGCCGCACACGCCGCGGGTTTCCCGGATGGCGCGCTCGGTCTGGTCGTTGCCGGGGAGATAGCCGCGGTACACCTGGTCGTTGGTGGTGTCCACCAGATCATAGGGCTGGGAGGGGTCCTGGCTGCGCAGCGCATAGGTCCGGGCTGCGACAGCCTGGGCCTTAAGCGCCTCCAGCGGAAAGGAGTCGCTCATCTCATAGGGCACCACGCCCAGCAGATAATCCTCCACATGCACACTCAACACGGGGCGTACCTTGCCGTCCACCAGGTCGATCTGCAAATCGCCCGCATAGAGCGCGGGGTAGTTGGTCAGGCGGAAGCCGCTCTCCCCTTCCGTGGCGTCGCGCAGCAGCGTGACGCTCTGGCCCGCCAGCTGGCTCATGCCCTCATAATACAGGTACAGCGCGCCATCCCTCAGCAGCACGGCCACCTCGCTGCCCGCCTGAAAATGCAGCTGCGCGCCCGCCTGTGTTTTCACGCTGTATGCGGATACCAGCGTCAGGTCCATGCGGTCGATCAGGTTCAGCCGGCTCAGATAGACGCGCACCGTTTGGTCGCGCGCGCCCGCGGAGGGCAGCGTCATATCCTGCGCCTGCGCCGCGTACAGCGGCAGCGCCAGCATGAGCAGCAGGGCCAGGCAGCGGCGAATGGACCGTCGTTTGCAAAGCATGATCAAGCGGCCTCCTTTTTCCAACCGAAGCGAACGGTTCCGCGCATAAAACGCGCTTTGCGGCGCGTCGATTGCAGGAAAATCCATGCTCGTTTCGGGCGCGCCGCCCAACGGTATGGTACCATGCCTTGCGCCAAATGGCAAGCATCGCACGCTTCGACGGCGCCGTCATACCCTGACTACAGGGCGCGAGGCCCCCTCGTCCCCGAATGTAGATAACAAGGTGGTGCGATCCTGATGGAACAAGCCTTTACATTGGATCGGCTGGCGAGCGGCGAAAGCGCCCGCGTTGCGCGGCTGACCGGCACGGGAGCGATGCGGTCCCGCCTGTGCGATCTGGGATTTACCGAAAATAGCCGCGTTACCTGCCTGTTTCCTTCCGCCTTTGGAGATCCCCGAGCCTACCGCGTCCGGGACACGGTGGTGGCGCTTCGCGGCTGCGACGCGCGCACCGTTTTGTGCCTTGCGGACGGAGGCGCAAGATGAGCGCCCTGCGCGTCGCCCTGTGCGGCAACCCGAACGTGGGCAAGAGCACGGTGTTCAACGCCCTCACCGGGCTTCGGCAGCACACGGGCAACTGGGCCGGAAAAACGGTAGACACCGCGCGCGGTCAGGTGCGGGGAGCGGAGGCGGACTGGACGCTCACGGACCTGCCGGGCGCCTACTCGCTGCTCAGCGGATCACCGGAGGAAATGGTCGCGAGCGACTGTCTGACCTTTGAAGCGCAGGACGCGATGATCGTGGTCTGCGACGCCACCTGTCTGGAGCGCAATCTCAATCTGGCCTTGCAGGCGGCGGAGGCGTGTCCGCGCATGGTACTCTGTGTCAACATGATGGACGAGGCGCGTACAAGAGGGATGGAAGTGGACACCGCCCTTCTGGAGCAACTGCTGGGCCTGCCTGCGGTAGGTGTCAGCGCCCGAAACCGGCAGGGGCTGAAGGAGCTAAAGCGCCGCGTAGAGGAGGCGGCGCGAGGCAGAAACGCCGCATCTCCCTTCCTCATCCGATACCCCGAAGAGATTGAACAGGCGCGGAACGCGATCGAGGCACAGATCAAAAAGGCGGTTCCTGCCATTGCTGCGGCCGGAACGGCCCGCTTTGCGGCCCTTCGGGCCCTGGCGGGAGACGACGGTTTCCTCTCGCATCTTCTGTCTGAATCGCTGGAGGCGGAACGGGATGCGCTCAGGCAAGCGGTGCAGGTGCAAAAAAACGCGCTGGAGCGTGCCGGCTTCTTCAAGGAGCGGCTGGTGGGCGCCGTCATTTCAGAGGGTTACCGGGCCGCAGGCGAACTGTGCCGCCGCGTAGTCCGCCGCCCGGCGCAATCGGCCGCGGACCGTCGTCAGCTTCGCATCGACCGTCTGCTGGCCAGCAGGCGCTTTGGCATTCCGCTCATGCTGGCGCTGCTGGGACTGGTGTTGTACCTGACCCTGTCGGGTGCGAATGTCCCGTCCGCATGGCTGAGCGAAACGCTTGGAGCGCTTGAGCCGAAGCTGGCTGTTTTTCTGTCGTGGCTGGGAGCGCCCGCGTGGCTGTCTGAGCCGCTGATATCGGGCGTATACCGCGTAACCAGCTGGGTGATCTCGGTGATGCTGCCGCCCATGGCGATTTTCTTCCCGCTTTTTACGCTGTTGGAGGACCTGGGCTTTCTGCCGCGCGTTGCGTTCAATCTGGACCGCTGCTTTCAGCGCTGCCATGCCTGCGGCAAACAGGCGCTGTGCATGTGCATGGGCCTGGGCTGCAACGCTGTGGGTGTGATGGGCTGCCGCATCATCCAAAGCCCACGCGAAAGGCTGATCGCCATTTTAACCAACGCGCTGATGCCCTGCAACGGTCGCTTTCCCACGCTCATCGCCCTGACCTCCATGTTTTTTGTGCTTGTGCAGGGGCCGGCGGGTTCGCTGGCAGGCGCGGCGATTCTGCTGCTGCTCATCGTGCTGTGCGTGGGTGTTACGCTGGGGTGCTCACGGCTCTTGTCCGCAACGCTCCTAAGGGGCGTGCCATCTGCCTTCGCACTGGAGCTCCCTCCTTTCCGACGTCCCAAGGTAGGCCAGGTGCTCATCCGCTCCGTGCTGGACCGCACGCTGTTCGTACTGGGCCGCGCTGTTACAGTGGCAGCGCCGGCCGGACTTGTGATCTGGCTGCTGGCCAATCTGCGCGTGGGCGATGCGCAGGTTCTGCGTCTGCTGGCAGAGGCGCTGGAGCCTGCCGGACGGTTCCTGGGCATGGACGGCGTGATTCTGCTGGCTTTCATTCTGGGATTTCCCGCCAACGAGATCGTACTCCCCATCATGTTGATGACCTACCTGTGCCAGGGCACGCTGGTGGAGACACAGGGACTGGACAGCCTGCGGGCGCTGCTGGTGGCCAATGGATGGACGCTGAAAACAGCCGTGTGCGTGGCGCTGTTTTCCCTGTTCCACTGGCCCTGCTCGACCACTACCCTGACGGTGTACAAGGAGACGCGCAGCCTGAAATGGACGGCTGTCGCGGTGCTGCTGCCCACGCTGGCGGGGGCTGTGCTGTGCGCGCTGACCGCGGGCATCGGCAACATGCTCGGCATCTGACGGGCATACAAAGCAAGCGGGCGGGGAGGCTTTTCTCTCCCCGCTCCTGATGCGCCGGGAATATCCACCCGGCTTCGGAAATGCTTCTTCTTATTTTTTACTGAGCCGCGCAAATCTCATCCAGCCCGGCAGCAAATGCCTCCGCCGTCAATTCGCCCAGCGCAAACTGCGAGCGCAGCTTCTCCTGCTTTGTATAAGCGTCGGTCGTACGGATGGGATTTGTGCAAAAATACAGCCATTCGGGCCGGTAGGCGTCCTGCCATTCACGGGTGAGCACATACCCGTCCACCCCTTCAGGCGGGGTGAACTGGCTATCGGGAATATCCTTGTACAGCTCGCTGTTGCGGCGGCCCTCGCCGGTCTTGTACGTCTGGCTGGCGATAAAGCCCATGGCGACGTCCGCATATGGGCTTCCCTTGCGCACGACGAACAGAAAGCCATAGGCCTTGATGCGGGCCGGCTCATCGGCGGTCAGGCGCATGGGGAAGGCGTTGGTATACAGGTCCTCCGGTCCGCCGTAGCCGGTCCCGCCGCTGAAAAGCCCATCATAGAGCGAAAGTGCGTCCGCTGTGGGCTTTCCTTCCGCTCCGGCGAGCGCCCGACCTGTTTCGCGGGCCCGGTCGGCCAGCGCGATAAATTCCGGCGTGTTGAAAATCAGCGCTTCGCCCGCCGCTTGATGGCGCATGATCCAGGTATCCAGCAGAAGATCCGTCAGCCAGAGGGTATAGCGCCGGTCATCCATCAAATAGCCACAGGAACGGAGCGTGTTGAGGCAAATGTTGCCCGTCTCGCCTGCCTCCGCTCTTTCGGCCCATCGACCGGCGAATTCCAGCAGCTCTTCATAGCTCTGTGGTGCGTCAGCCGTATCCAGCCCGGCCGCCGCCCACGACGCGGGGATGACATGCATGCCAAAACCATATACGCCATACAGCATGCCGTAGACACCGCCGTCCTCGCCGGTCACGAATGCCTGAAACGGCTCGTACATCTGCGAAAGAGCAGCGCAGATGTCGGTGTTTCCGCTCAAATCCTCCACAAGCCCGCTTTTGAGAACCTTTTCAAAATCACAGAGGGAGCTTTCCAGCATCAGCAGGTCAGGGCCGTCCTCGCTTTGCAGGGCCTCAAGCACTTGCGCGGCATGCGCTCCGCCTGTTCTCCAGGAATCGGCTGTATCATAGAGGTTTTCATACTTGACGTCGGGGTGATGTTCCTCAAGCCAGTCCTCCACCAGATTCATGGCGTTGGTCACGAAGCGGAAGGGGACGGTTTCGGCGCAGGCCGGTGCGAACAGGGACGTTATGGGACACAGGACCAGCATCAGCACAATGATGCGTTTCATAACACGCACTCCTTCTTTCTGTTTGGTTCATTCGGGACACACGTCCCTTCATCTCTCCCGGCAGATTTCATCCAGCATGGCGGCGAACGCTTCCGCCGTCAGCTCACCTCCGGCAAACCTGTACATGGCCCCTTCGGACCGCTGAACCTGACGGGCCTGAAAAAACGGTTCCACATCGAAAAACAGCCATTCGGGGCGGTAGTGCTCCTGCCACTCACGGGTCAGGACATCGCCATTCGAGGAATAGGAAAAGTCGGGCGTACCGTACTGGCTTTCCTCGACTTTCTGAAACAGCATGCATTTGCGGGGCTGCCCATCTTCGGGACAGGTCATGTCGGCGATCAGCTCGCGGCATACCTGCGCGTAGGGGCTTCCCCTGCGCACGACGTAGAGAAAGCCATAGGCTTTGATCCGTACGGGCTCGTCCGTCGTAAGCCGCATGGGAAAGGCGTTGGTATACAGGTCCTCGGGGCCATAGGGCACATTTCCGCCGTTGATGTAGAGTGAGAGCGAGGCGGTGCCGGGCTTCTTTTCCGTTTTGACCAGCGCGCGGCCCAGCTCGCGGGCGCGGTCGGCCAACGCGATAAACGCTGGCGTGCTGAAGCGGTAAGCCTTCCCCGCCGCCTGCTGCCGCATGGCCCAACAGCGCCAGAGAAGACCCGTCAGCCAGAGGGTGTAGCGCCGCTCGTCCCTTGGATAGCCGGCAAACTGGATCGTGTTCAGCCTCACGTTTCCCACGCTTCCTTCCTCTACCAGCGCCATCCACTTCTCGGCGAAGTCCAGCAGCTCCTCATAGCTTTGGGGCGCGTCCGACACATCCAGTCCCGCAGCTTCCCACGCGGCGGGTGCGATCAGCGTGGGGCTTGCATGCACCCGTTCAAACATGCCATAAATAGCCCCATTCTCGCCGCTGACAAAGCGCCGGAACGGCTCGTATTGCTCCGAAACTGTTCGCCGGATATCCGCATTTCCGCTCAAGTCCTCCACAAGCCCGCTGCCCAGCACCCTGGCCAGGTCGTAGGCATTGCTGTCCAACAGGTACAGGTCGGGGCCGTCCCCGCTTTGCAGTTCGTCCAGCAGGCGGTCCGTCAGGCTGGCGTAGTCTCCGGGAGAATAGTCGTAGTCAAAATGCAGGTTTTCATGAGGAATTTCGGGCACATGCTCCTTGAGCCAGGCCGAAACCTCCCCGTTGTCGTTGACCAGTAAGCGCAGAGGACGCGCCGCTGCGCGGGCGGGCGCGAACTGGGCCGCCAGCAGGGTCATCGCCAGCACAAGCGCGGCGATTCGTTTCATTGTGCAGGATTCTCCTTTCACGGAAAAAATGAGTTCAAAAAGCCGGGCGGGCCAGCCGCCCGGCAAGGGCAGATTAGTTCAGATGTGCGATCGTCTCCCCGCCCACGACCGTCACCTCGTCGGGAAGCGTCTCCAGCGAGGCGGGCACCTCAAGCGTTGCCACGGGCAGCGCCTCCGCGTCAGGGCATATGGACAGGCTCAATCCCATCGGCAGCGGCGCGCCGTCCGCATCGCAGATGCTAAGGGTACGCAGCACGTCCATCACCTCTTCCTTGCTCATCCCATCGGGGGCGGAGAAGGTGGCGCAAAGGTACACGCCGGTCGCGTACCGCTCGCCGCGCACGCTTTCCAGCGTCAGGCCGTCAAACGTGGCGTTTTCCTGCGGCAGGTAGGTCTTTTCCTCCAGAAGCGGGGCCACGGGCAGCGTCACTTCCTCCCGCGCCTCCCACTTTTCAAGCCTTTCACCCGTAGCGGGGTCAAACTGCGTAACGGCCATGTACAGCGTGGCGTTCAGGTTGCCGTCCACGCTTCCGGATGCCAGCACGGGCATGTTGAAGTACACGATGGTGCCGTCCTCGTTCCACAGGGCGTCCTCCATGGAACCCAGGTCGATTTCCGGGGGCAGCTCCACCAGCGCGCGCACGCCGTAGAGGGGCAGATCCAGCTCCTGCGCCGCCTCCAGCCACGTCTCCTGATAGTCCGAGAGGGAATAGAGGTTTGCGACGGTATCGGTGATGGCGCTGACAGAGTCGTAAATGTTGGTGTCGTTGGCGTAGAGCGCCTCGCCGCCGTCGGTCAGCCGAATGGCGGCGGAGCTTAGGACGATGCGCTTGTCCGTAAGCATCTGTTGATAGGTAAAGGTCATGGGGCCCACCTGATAGGTTTTGGACTTGCTGGCTGTTAACGCCTCCTGCGCCGACTTGGGGACAGCAATTCCGTACTGCTGATCGTAATAATCAATCCAGCCCAGCCGGACGGCCGCATAAGCCACCGCCATGGCCGCGATCAGGATGACGGCCGCGATCAGCGCGGCCCGATAAGAGAAGCGTTTCACAGGCTTTTCCTCCCCGACGGAGCGGGCGGCGTCCATCAGCGCGCGGTGGCAGGATTCCGGTACGGGACGAAAGGCCCGCTTTAGGTCCAGATGTTCCAAATCGCGTTTCATTCTGCCTCCAGCTCCTTTCTGAGTTGTTCCCTTGCGTTGTGAAGCCGGCTCCGGATGGTGGACTGTGGAAGGCGCAGCGCCTCGGCGATCTCGGCATAGCTCATGCCCTCGGCGTAGTGCAGAACCAGCGGCAGGCGCAAGCGCTCGGGCAGCTGTTCCAGCGCCATGGCCAGACCGGGGTCCTGCGGTGGCACGGACTGCTCCGGGACTTCTTCCATAACGACGATGCGACGGTGCCTGCGACGGGTATCATAGCAGGTGTTGATAAGGATTCGCGTCACCCATGTGCGGAAGTAGCGGTCCTCGCGCAGGGTATGCCGCTTTTCCCATGCGCGCAGCGCCGTATCCTGCAGTGCGTCGCGGCAGGCGTCGTCATTTTGCAAGATGGTGTACGCCACGCGGTAGAGCATCGCATGGTGCGCCTCCAGCTCCTCCACAAAGAAGTCTTTGTCCATTCCCCCACCCCCTTCGTAACGTTACACCCTTTAGACGGTTCAGGGCAAGCAATCCTCACGGGCAAAGAAAAAAACTTTGAAAAAAACTTTAAGAAAAAACGCACCCCGCGGTGATACTTATCCGCCAGACCGGCGGACATATCCGGGAGGTCAAAGAATTTTTCGGCTTATGGGAAAAACAGGATATGTTTTTTCGTTCTATTACTAAATAAGCGGAAAAGAGGGAAATCTCATGCGCAAAACAGCTTTGATCGCCTTTGTGTTGTCGCTTGTTCTGACGGTCGCATGCGCTATTGCGCAGGCCTCCTACGATGTCTATGATTCTGCGGCGGTTCCCTTCGCAACGCCTGCGACGGACTTTCCAGACTGGCCTGAATCCCCCGCGGACGAGTCGCTGATCGCGTATACACAGGCGCTGGCGGGCTGCGCCTACCTGCAGGCCGATGTATCCGGCGCGGACTGGGAGGTGGTTTCCTCCGCGGGCGGATACAGCGTATTTGCAGCCGTCGAGGACGGCGAGCGATATACCTTCGTGTATCTGCCGGACGGCCGGCTCGCCGCCTACCAGACCGCGGGAACCCTGCCGCCGGTATCGCAGCGCCTTATGCCGCAAGAAGGCTTCGGCGATGAGCTTGCCAGCTATGCCCTGTCCTTTCTGGACGCCGTCTCCCCCTCCGTTTCCAACGGCCTTGAAGCGTTCACCGAAATCGAACTGGCAAATCATGAGGGCGTCGTCACGGGCAGCCTTTGCGCCCTGACCTATACAACGGGCAGCCGGCACGACGGCGCTTCCTTTGTAATTGAGCTGGAACCCGTGGCGCGCATGGTCTCATACCGGCTGAAACCGGCCATGCTGCAGCATCTGTGGTCAGGAAGCCTTCTGTCACGCAGGGAGCCTTCGTTTTCCGTGCTTGGCGCCTCGGCAGGGGAAGCCGACCTTCTTGTGCCGGAGGCTCTCTTGCCTGCGGCAAAGGAGTATCTGAAAGAGCGCTATGGAGAAACGGATGCCAGCCTGGGACGGTTTGATATCGAATGTGAGTTGCTCCAAGACGAACCCTCCCTCTGGTTCTTGCGCTTCGTCTGCTGCACGGCCGGCGACAGCTATCTGGACCACTATCAGGTCTGGGCGGACGCGCAGACGGGCGAAATCGTGGACGCTGCCGCCGCGGAAGAGGGAAAGGGATAGGATTTGGCAGGAGAGCCTCGCCATCTTAAGAGCCGTCAGCGTATCCTTTGCCGGATGCCCTGGAACAGCATACGAATGGTGACACCCAAAATAACAACATAAATGATCGCGCTGGAGACTGCGGATACGGGCAGCATATCCTCGCCTTTCTGCTTCACCATAATGAGCGTATTTTGAAGGGTCAGAATGGAAACCAGCGCGTCAATCAGGTTCACCGTCCGCAGCTCCATCATGAGCAGTTCTCCGCAGGCCCTGCGGCTTTGCCTTCTGAAGTGGATGGAAGCCATGATGATCTTGTAGGTGGTATAGGCTGCCATGGCGATGGCGGACGCAAGCCCCATATTGACGGGCGCATCCAAAAGGACCATGAGGATGATGGGCAGCAGGAGAGAGAGGTCCAACGCCAGCATCAGTACGGCGCTGACGAGAAACGTCCGGTAGCGCAAACGGGGCCGGTCCGCTTCCGGACGGACGCGGTTGCGATTTTCCGTCAAAAGAATGCAGCCCCGAATCGCCATCATGAGCAAATAAAACGCGCAAATTCCCCAGTGCCAGACAGACCGGTACAGTATCCCCAGATACCCATGATACAGGGAAAAAAGTACCGTGCAAACAAAGGAAAAGCCTGCGCCAATCAATGTTTTATAGACGTAGTCATTCTTCCAGGCTTCCACAAGCGGGCCAATCCAGCCGTATTTCTTCTTACCTTCCATGCGTTGCATTCTCCGGTCTTACGCAGTTTTCGATGATGCGCCGGGCGGCATGAACGCGTTTGCTTTCCGATCTATTCATTTCATTGGCCGTCCCCTTTTCCTCGTATTCCGCCGATCCCCTTTTCCTCGTATTCCGCCGATTCCCTTGACAAACCGGATGATCTGTTTCCCTTTTTCGGCCTGAAGCAGCTTTTTGTAGAGCGGACAATTGCAGCCATCCCCACCGTTCCCGGCAGTTCCAAAGCGATCTTCACCGCCGTCATACCGGGTTGGCAATGGCTTCGGCGCAGAGCTTGCCGGTGTCATGACGGCCGCTCCTGACAAAATCATCTGCCTGCTGCAGATGGCGAGGCGAAAAGAAACAACTCGGCTATGAATTTGTGCTGAT
>CALVNG010000007.1 GCA_944349545.1 uncultured Eubacteriales bacterium | reverse complement strand
ATCTCGCTGGGACATGCCACGCCGATGGTCAGCCGTCATCTGGGCACCGCGCAGGGCGACGCGCTGCTGCTGCTCAACGAGATGGTCCTGGATCAGCATGGCCAGCCCCTGCATTCCAGCCGCCAGTGGATTCGCGGCGACAAGTACACCTTCCGCATCTGAAAGGGGAAACGATTCCGATGAGCAGCTCCAAATTCGCCCTCTTCGTGGACCTGGAAAACTGCGGCGCCAAGGTGGATACGCTGCTTTCGGTGCTGGAGAAGGTCAAGATCCGCGGGGACATCCTGCTGGGCAAGGTATACGGCTACACCGACCAGTACAGCGATCTCAAGGAAGTCCTGCTTTCCAACACCTTTACGGTAGTGCCCAGCCTGCGCTACGGCATCAGCCAGAAGAACAACGCCGATATCCTGCTGGTCATCGACGCGCTGGAGGTGGCCTTCACCAACCCGCTGATCGACAGCTTCTGCATCGTATCCGGCGACAGCGACTACACGCCGCTGGTGGGCCGGCTCAAGAGCATGGGCAAGTTCGTGCTGGGCATCAGCCGGTCGGCGGCGGCCAGCAACATCTTCATCAACGCCTGCAACGAGTTTCAGTTCCTGGAGAACGTCGGCGGGCGTACCCGCAAGCCCACGGGCAAGAAAAAGGCCGCTGCCGACAAGGAGCCGCTGGACGAGCAGGAGCTTAACAAGGCGCTGTGCGGCATCCTGGAGGAGCAGACCGACAAGGACGAGCTCTACGCCAGCGAGCTCAAGGGTATCCTATTGCGCCTGCGGCCCGATTTCAACGAAAAGTCCTACGGCTGCACCACGTTTCTCAAGCTCCTGGACAAGCTGAGCAAGCAGTTTGGCGCCCTGCATATCCGCAGCGACAACTTCAACGTCATGGTTTCCCTTGCGCAGAGCAGCAAGGAAAGCACCCAGGAGATGAACAAGGAAAACTGGCGCGCCCTCATCCGCGAGCAGCTGGCCCGCTACAAGGAGGACGGCTTTGAGCGCATCAACCCCAGCATCCTCAAGGCCGACATTCAGGCCAGCTTCCCCGGCTTTTCCGAAAAGGCGCTGGGCTTCAAGCGCTTCAGCGACATGCTCAAGGCCATGGAAAAGGAAGGCCTGATCACCGTGGAGCTGGATGATCAGAAGAACATGCTCATCAAGGTGAGCTGACAGGGAGGGAGCCGTTATGCCTGAAGGATTCGCGCGCATTGCCGCCGTCAGCCTGCCCGTTCAGCTGGGCGACGTGGAGGCCAACGAACGGGAAATCGCGCTCGCGCTGGAACGCCTCCGGGCTCAGGGGGTACAGGCGGCAGTATTCCCGGAATTGTGCCTGACCGGCTATACACTGGGCGACCTGCTTGTGCATGATCTGGTTCAGGATCGTGCCTGGGCGGCGCTCAGGCGGCTCCAGTGCCATACGGACGGGCTCGTGGCTGTGGTGGGTCTGCCCTTCTGCCACCAGAGCCGTCTGTACAACTGCGCCGCGGTGCTTGGGAATGGCGCCATCCGTGCGCTCGTGCCCAAAACCTACCTGCCCAACGGCAACGAATTCTATGAAACCCGCTGGTTCGTCAGCGGAGCAGGCGTGCATGAAACCGTGGCGCGCGACGGCCTGACTTTCCCGCTGGGCGCGGACATTCTGTTTGAGACGGACGGCTTCGTCTTTGGGGTGGAGCTGTGCGAGGACCTGTGGGTTCCCCTGCCGCCCAGTTCCCACCTGGCGGTGGAGGGCGCGGACCTGATTCTCAACCCCAGCGCCTCCAACGCGCTGGCGGCCAAGCACGCCTATCGCCGCGGGCTGCTCTCCCAGCAGAGCGGCCGCCTCTACGCGGGTTATGCCTATGCGGGCGCGGGCTTTGGCGAAAGCACCAGCGACATGGTGTTTGACGGCTATACCGGCATCTTTGAAAACGGGCGCGCGCTGAGCGAGGGCGAGCGCTTCTCCATGGCGGGAAGCCTGGCCGTCGCGGATGTGGACATTGGGCGGCTGCGCTATCAGCGCCAGCGCAACGGCAGCTTTCATCAGATGCCGCGCCCTGCGCACAGCATTCAGCGCGTGAGCCTTGGGCAGACGCATGACGCGCCCCTGCCGCTGATGCGACCGTTGGAACCCCTGCCCTTTGTGCCCTTTGGCGCAGAGGCAGAGGAGCGGCTGGAGGAGATCGTCGCAATTCAGTGCATGGGCCTTGAGACGCGGCTGCATGCCGTCCATGGCCGCACGGCGGTAGTCGGCGTGTCCGGCGGGCTTGATTCCACCCTGGCGCTGCTGGTGGCCGTGCGCGCGTTCGACGCGCTGGGCCTGGACCGCAGCGGCATTCACGCCATCACCATGCCGGGCATGGGCACGGGCGGGCGCACCCATTCCAACGCGCAGAAGCTCATGGAAGCGCTGGGGGTGACGGCGCTGGAAATCCCCATCGGAGACGCGGTGCGGCAGCATTTCCGCGACATCGGGCAGGACGAGAGCGTGCATGACGTGACCTATGAAAACAGCCAGGCGCGCGAACGCACGCAGATCCTGATGGACTATGCCAACAGGGTGGGCGGCATTGTGCTGGGCACCGGCGATCTGAGCGAGGCGGCGCTCGGCTTTTGCACCTACAACGGCGATCACATGAGCATGTACAACGTCAACTGCTCGGTGCCCAAAACGCTGGTCAAAAGCCTGGTGGGCTATCTGGGCACCTGCTTTGACCAGGCGGTGGCCGTCATCTGCCAGGACGTGATCGACACACCCATCAGCCCGGAGCTGCTGCCAGCCTCCCAGGGAGAGCTTGAGCAGCGCACCGAGGATATTCTGGGCGACTACGCCCTGCACGACTTTTTCCTCTACCACCTGATGGACAGCGGCGCGTCGGCCGGGAAGCTGAAAATGCTGGCCAAGCAGGCGTTTCACGGCGTATATGGCGAAGCGCGCGTGGACGCCCAGCTCAAGACCTTCCTCAGGCGCTTCTTTGCCCAGCAGTTCAAGCGCAACTGCGTGCCCGACGGCCCCAAGGTGGGGTCGGTCAGCCTCAGCCCGCGCGGCGACTGGCGCATGCCCAGCGATATGCAAGCCGGCATGTGGCTGGATTTTTAACCGCTTCACCCGACATACGAAAGGGAGAACCCTGCCTTGAGTACCACGCGTACCGCCCGTTTCGTTCAAAATACGCTGTCTACCGCGCTCTACCAGCTCACGGCCATGGTGATGGGCTTTATCACGCCCCGGCTGATGATTCTCTACTACGGCTCGGAAATCAACGGGCTGATCGTATCGGTCACGGAGTTTCTGACCTATTTTAAGATGCTGGAAGCCGGACTGGCCGCCTCCGTCAACGTCGCCCTCTACGAGCCGCTGGCCCGCCACGACCATGATGCCGTCAGCGGCATCGCCTCGGCGGCGCGTCTGTTTTACAACGCGGCGGGCTGGATGTTTACAGGGCTGACGGTGGCGTTCACCATCGCCTACCCCTTCTTTGTGCCGGTGCGGGACTTAAACGGCCTGCCCGTGAGCCATCTGAGCGTGATGGTGCTCATTCTGGCGATGGGCCTGTCGGGCATGCTGGAGTTTTTCACCATGGCGCGCTTCCGCGTGCTCATCGCCGCCGACCAGCGCACGTATGTGGTATCGCTGGCCTCGATGAGCTCGCTGATGCTGTCCACCGCGCTGATCGTGGTGCTGCCCTATCTGGGCATGGACGTGATCGTGGTGCGGCTGGCGGCCTCGCTGACCATTCTGGTGCGGTCGGTGCTCCTGTCCCGCTACGCCAAGAAGCACTATCCCTATGTGGACCCGCACGCGGAGCCCAACCGCGCCGCCCTCTCCACCCGCTGGGACGCGCTGTCCGTGGAGCTGACCAACGTGTTCCAGCAGGGCGCGGGCGCCATTCTGGGCACGGTGGTCACGCGCGATGCGGCCCTTCTGAGCGTATATGGGGTGTACCACATGGTCACGGTAGGGCTGTGGGGCATTCTCAAGATGGGCACCACGGGCATCAACTCCATCTTCGGAAACCTGCTGGTCAGCGGCCGCAAAAGCGCCTTCCAGCGGGCATACCGCGATTTTGAATGCCTGTATTACATGCTGGTAAGCATTCTCTTCGGCGCGGCGGCCGTGCTGATCGTACCCTTCGTGACGCTCTATACCCATGGCGTAACGGATGCGGCCAACTACGACGCGCCGCTGTTGGGCATGCTCATCATCGCCGAGGCGGTGACCAACCACGCGAAAATGCCCATGGATCTGATGATCACCACCAGCGGCAAGTTCCGCGAGGTGCGGTCCCACTGCTTCTGGCAGATCGGGCTGACCGTAGCGTGCGGAACGGCGCTGGGTCTGCTTCTGATGCCCTATGGCACCATGCGCGCGCTGTGCGGCATCGTGGCGGGCGTATGCGTGGGCAACCTGGCGCGCACGGTGCTTCAGCTTCGCTTCATCCCCAAAGAGGTCACGGGAATCCCCTGGCAAAAGACGGCCCTGCGCATCGTGCGCATGTTCGTGACGACGGTCCTCATCGCCGCCCCATGCCTGTTGCTGGTGGACCCGCCGCAGCGGTTTTTCTCCTGGGCCATGTACGGCGTGATGCTGGTGCTCTACGCCTCGGCGGTCACACTGGCCGTCACCTGGCTGTTTGACCGCAAGGCCCTGCGCTCGCTGCTGGAACGGCTGACCTTCATGCTTCGGCATATCGGCCACTGATGAAAAAGGAGGCGCTGGTATGCCGCGCTACGAGCTGATCATCCCTCCGGCGCTGGATGGGCGCACGGTGCGCCAGGCGGCCATGGGCGGCCTGCGTCTGAGCGGCGGGCAGTTCAAGCGCGCCAAGTTTCACGGCGCGCTGATGGTGGACGGCTCGCCCGTGCTGGCGGACCGGCGCGTGCATGCCGGTGAGCGCCTGTCCGTGGACGTGCCCGAAGCCGCCGCGCCTCCGCCCGAACCCTTTTCTCTTCCCTTGCGCGTCCCCTATGAGGACGCGCATTTCTGGATGATCGACAAGCCCGCGCCGCTTCCCTCCTCCAGCTCGCAAAAAAAAGAGGGCCCCACGCTGGAAAATGCCCTCTACGCCTACGCGGGTTGTCCCGAAGGCTTTGTCTACCGGCCCGTAAACCGCCTGGACAAAGGCACCAGCGGGCTGATGCTGGCCGCGCGCACGGCGCATGCGCAGCACCTTTTGCAGCGCCTTTTGCACGGGTCGGAATTCATCCGGGAATACCTGGCCGTGGTCGAAGGCGCGCCGCCCCGGGATCAGGGCGTGATTGACCTGCCGATCGGCAAGGCGGACGGCGCGACCATCCGCCGCGAGGTGCGCGCAGACGGAAAGCCCGCGCGCACGCATTACCGCCTGCTGGAAACCCGCGGGGGCCGCAGCCTCCTGCGCCTCCGATTGGACACGGGACGCACCCATCAGATCCGGGTGCATCTCTCCGCGCTGGGCTGCCCCGTAGCGGGCGATTTTCTCTATGGAACCGAGCTGGACGAGCTGCCCGGCCGCTTTGCCCTGCACAGCGCGCTGGTGCGGCTGCGCCACCCCGTAACCGGCGAATGGATCGAGCGGGAAAGCCTGCTGCCCCCCGAGCTTTCGGCCCTGATGGACCGGGACTGACCGACGTTTACGCGAGGGACTTGTCGTAGGCCAGCTTGCCGCTGCCCTGGAAAATGACCACGCCGCGCCGGATAAAGCCGCATTTCTCCAGCACATGCTGCATGCGTAAATTGGGGAAATCCGTATCGGCGCGGAGGCTCCTGACGCCCCGCGACAGGCACAGCCGCTCGATCCGCGCGAATGTATCCGCCGCCAGTCCCCGCCCGCGAAACGCCGCGGCGAAGGCCATGCGGTGCACCACCGCGTACGGCTCTTCCGTTTCCCACCGGCCCTCGATGGCCGCGTAAGCCGGTTCGCCGTCAAAATCCACGCACATGTATGCGGCAATCGTCCCATCCACCTTGAGGACGAATCCCTTCCCTTCCTCAATGTCCTGGCGAAGGGTTTCCCGGTTGGGATAGACCTCTGTCCACTGAACAAAGCCCTGCTCGTTTTGAAATGCCCTGCCCTCCCGGATGATCTCCCAGCATGCGTCAAGCTCGTCGGGCCGGGCCGCTTGCAGTGTATTCATCACTTTGCCCCTTTCTTTTCGGCTCCTTCTCGTGTATCATAGCATCGGAAAGGCTTCAAAACAATTTCAGTTTTTTCAAGTTTTTCTTCAAATAATTTGAATTGTTGGTGGGCTGTTATGGAGCTTAAATATCTTCATACCTTTCAGACCATCGTGGACGCGGGCAGCTTTGCCAGGGCCGCCGAAAAGCTGAATTACACCCAATCCGCCATCACCTTTCAAATGGGGCAGCTGGAAAACGAGCTGGGCGCAAAGCTGTTTGAAAAGGTGGGCCGCAAGATGGCGCTGACCCAGGCGGGCGCGCAGCTGCTGCCCTATGTGCGGGACGTGTTCGCCTCCATGGACCGGCTGCGCTGCTTTGAAAAAGAGCTGGCGCTGTGCCAGGGCGATCTGCGCATCGGCGTGGGCGAAACGCTGCTGTGCTACCGCTTTCCCGCCATCGTGAAGGCGTTTCACAGGCGCGCTCCGAAGGCCCGGCTCTTTCTGCGCTCCATGAACTGCTACGAGATCCGGGACGCGCTGATTGCGGGCGAGCTGGACGTGGGCGTATTCTACGAAAACGTCGGCGGCTTTGGCTCCAGCCTGACGACCGTTCCGTTCGGACAGTATCCGGCGCTCTTGGTGGCCTCGCCGGAGATCGCGCGGCGCTGTCCGGACTTCATCACACCGGACAGGTCCATTCCCGTGCCCTTCATCATCAACGAGCCCAACTGCATCTTCCGGCAGATGTTCGAGGGCTATCTGCGCAACCGGTCCATTCTGCTGGACCATACCATCGAGCTGTGGAGCGTCCCCACCATCGTCAACCTGGTCAAGAGCGATGCGGGGGTGTCCTTTTTGCCGCAATTTGTGGTGGAGAAGGAGCTGAGCAGCGGCGAGCTGGTGGAAATTCCCACGGAAATGCCCCGGCCGCACCTTTCCGCCGTGTGCGCGCACCATAAAAACAAATGGGTCAGCCCGCTGATCGAGCTGTTTATGGGTCTGTGCAAGGAAGCGGCCGCACAATAGCGGCCGCTTCCTTGCTTGATTCCGCTTGTCAGACTCCGGACGCGGCTCATTCCTCGTCCGGCCACTTGAGCGGGTATTCCTCCAGGGCGTAGTCCAGGCGCTTGCCGTTCTCGCGCAGCGTGCGCAGGACGACCTCGATGCTGCTGTCGTCAGTGTAGGGCGTGGGCGCGAAGTCATTGTAATCCGTGCGGCTGGAAATGCGGCAGGGAATGATCTTGATGGCCTCGCTGCTCACCTCGCCGTCGCGCAGGCGCATGCGGATCTGGAAGAGGAACGTGGTCATATCGCTGGGCTTGTTGTTGCCCGCAAAGGAGAAATTGCCCAGCGAATAGCAGATATACTTGCCGTTATAGCACTCGATGGGATTGATGCGGTGGCTGTGATGGCCCACGACCAGGTCGGCGCCCGCGTCAATGGTGGCGCGGCCCAGCCGGACCTGGTTGTCGTTGGGGTAGTAGTCCTTCTCCGCTCCCCAGTGGTAGCTGACGATCACGATGTCGCAGCCCTGATCGCGCAGGGCCTGGATGTCGCCCGGCACCTTCTCGATCAACTCGTCATGCCGTCCGCCGAAGGTCTGGTAGGCCAGGCTGCCGATCTTCACGCCCTTGACGGTCAGGATGGCGGGCTCGTCCTCGCTGGCATAGGGAATCCCGGCATCCAGCAGGGTTTCCTTGGTTTCCTCAAGGCCGCTTTCGCCCATGTCCAGCACGTGGTTGTTTTCCAGCGACACCGTGTCCACGCCGCCCGCAGGCAGCATCTCCACATAGCTGGGGTCGGCCCGGAAGAGGAACTCATTCTCCTTCTTGTCGGGGTTTCGTCCCTCGGTGGTGAGCGTACCCTCGAAGTTGACCATGGTCAGGTCGTCCGCCAGCAGAATATCCCGCACGTTGCGGAAGGGGAAATTGATGTCGCCCTTCTGCTTGTCCAGCTCCTTGTCAAAGATGGAGGTGCCGCTGGACTGCACATTGGAACCGATGGTCATGTCGCCGGCAAAGGTCATGGTGAGCAGTATGGAACCGTCCGCCTCATACACGGGCTGGCTGGGGTCCACCGTCGGCTCCGGCGTCACCTCCGGTTCGGGCGTCTCGCCCAGGATAACCTCGCCGTTTTCGTCAAAGATGGTGATGGATACCTCCTCCGTGTCCCCCTCCGAAAGGGCGGTCAGGCACAGGGTCAGGCACATCAGCAGCACGAGAACGAGAGAAAAGCGCTTGTTCTTGGGGATCATTCGGCCACCTCCGGGTTCTGGTCAGAAAGGAATTACAGGGACGCCACAAAGTCCGCCATGCGGTCGAGCGCCTCGGTGAGCTTGGCAATGCCGGTGGCATAGCTGCAGCGAATGTAGCCTTCGCCGCTGGCGCCAAAGGCCGTGCCGGGTACGGTAACGACCTTCTTTTCGCGCAGGAGCCGCTGGCAGAAATCCTCGCTGCTCAGGCCGGTCTTTTGAATGCCAGGGAACACATAGAACGCCCCCAGCGGCTCAAAGCAGCTCAGCCCCATGTCGCGGAAGGACTGCACCATCAAACGGCGGCGCTGGTTGTAGCTTTCCCGCATGGAAAGCACATCCGCATAGCCGTCCTCCCGGCCCTGCCTGAGCGCCTCCTCCGCCGCCACCTGACCCTGCCGGGGCGCGCAGAGGATGGTGTACTGATGGATCTTGCACATCACATCGGCAAAGGCGGCGGGCGCGCACAGGTAACCCATGCGCCAGCCGGTCATGGCAAAGGCCTTGCTGAAGCCGTTGAGGACGATGGTGCGCTCATGCATGCCGGGCAGGCTGGCAATGCTCGTATGGCCTTCCTCGGTGTAGGTCAGCTCGGAATAGATTTCGTCGCTGATCACGATGAGGTCGTTTTCCACGAACACGTCGCGCAGGCGCTCCAGCAGCGGGCGGTCCAGCACCGCGCCGGTGGGGTTGTTGGGATAGGGTAGAATCACGGCCTTGGTGCGGGGCGTCACGGCGGCGGCCAGCGCTTCGGGCATCAGAGCAAAGCCGTTTTGCTCGCTGGTGGGCACGGGCACGGGCACGCCGCCCGCAAAAATCACACCCGGCGCATAGCTGACATAGCTGGGTTCGGGGATGAGCACCTCGTCGCCGGGGTTCATCAGCACGCGCAGGCTCAGGTCAATGCCCTCGCTGGCTCCGACCGTCACCAGAATTTCCTTCTTGGGGTCATAGGTCAGGTGGTAGCGGTCCTGCATATAGCGGGCGATTTCCTCACGCAGGCTGAGCATGCCCCAGTTGCTGGTGTAGGCGGTTTCGCCGTCCAGAAGGCTGTTGATGGCCGCGTTGCGGATATGATAGGGCGTGACGAAGTCCGGCTCGCCCACGCCCAGCGAAATCGCGCCGGGCATGGTGGCGGCCACGTCAAAGAACTTGCGGATGCCGCTTTTGGGCACCTCCAGAATGGTCTGGTTCAGGTAACGCGAAGGTTCGAAGCTCACGCCGTCACCACCAGCCTCTTGTCGCCATCGTTGCCCTCAAAGATGACGCCGTCGCTTTTGTAGCGCTTGAGCACGAAATGCGTGGCCGTGCCCGTGACGGTTTCCAGCGTGCTCAGCTTGGTGCTGACGAAGAAGGCCAGCTCCTTGAGGGTATGCGCCTCCACCAGCAGCAGAAGGTCATAGGCCCCGCTCATGAGATAGACCGATTTGACCTCGTCGAAGCGGTAGATCCGCTCGGCGATGGCGTCAAAGCCCTGATCGCGCTGCGGCGTAACGCGCACCTCGATCATGGCCTCCACGCGTTCGCGGTCCGTCTTGTCCCAGTTGATGACGGGCGCGTAGCGCAGGATGATGCCGTTGCGCTCCATGTCGTCAATCACGGTTGCGACGGTCTCCACGGTGGCGTTCGTCATCACTGCCAATTTCTCCAAGGGCAGGCGGCAATCCTCCTGAAGCAGATGTAACAGTTGCATTTGCAGGCTTTCCATGGGAAACCTCCTTATCAGCGCACAGCGCCTGGCGGTGTGTTGCGCAGAATCATCAGAATCAGAACAGGCCGGTGATTTCGCCCTGCTCGTCCACATCGATGCCAAGGGCGGCGGGAACCTTGGGCAGGCCGGGCATGGCGATGATGCTGCCCGCAAACGCCACCACGAATCCCGCACCGGCGCTGAGCCGTGCCGAGCGGATGGTGAGGGTGTATCCCTCCGGCGCGCCCAGGCGGGAGGCGTCGTCGCTCATGGAATACTGGGTCTTGGCGATGCATACGGGGCAACCGGCGTATCCGTCGGCCTCCAGCTGCGCCAGGTCCTTGAGGGCCTGGGGAGCGAAGCTCACATCCCCCGCGTGATAGATGCGCGTGGCCACCGCGCGGATCTTGTCCTTGAGCGGTGCCTCGTCAGGATAGGTGTAGCTGGGAACCGGCGCAGGGTTGGCGTCGGCGGCCTCGCAGACCAGCTTTGCCAGCTCCGTGGTCCCCTTGCCGCCCTCGGCCCAGCCGTTGCAGGGCGCGCAGGCCACACCCTGCTCCGCCAGCAGCGAAGCCACCGTCTCCAGCTCCTCCGCCGTATCGGTGGCGAAGCGGTTCAGCGCCACCACCACGGGGCTTTGCCACACCTCACGGATGTTTTTCACATGGCTGAGCAGGTTGGCCATGCCGGCCCTGAGCGCCTCGGGGTTGGGCTCGGCGTAGGTGCCCTTGGCGGCTCCGCCGTGATGCTTGAGCGCGCGCACCGTGGCCACCAGCACGATCACGTTGGGCCACAGGCCGTTCATGCGGCACTTGATGTCCAGGAACTTCTCCGCGCCCAGGTCCGCGCCGAAACCCGCCTCCGTCACCGTATAGTCGGACATGCGCAACGCCAGCCGGGTCGCGGCCACGCTGTTGCAGCCGTGCGCGATGTTGGCAAACGGCCCGCCGTGCATCAGGCAGGGGGTATGGCCGATGGTCTGGATGAGGTTGGGACTGAACGCGTCGCGCAGCAGCGCGGTCATCGCGCCCGCCGCGCCCACTTCGCCCGCCGTGACCGGCGCGCCCTGATACGTGCGCGCGACCACGATGCGCCCCAGCCGGGCCTTGAGGTCCCTGAGGTCGGAGGCCAGGCAGAAGGTGGCCATCACCTCGCTGGCGGCGGTGATGTCAAAGCCGTCCTCGCGCGGCGTGCCGTTCTGCGTGCCGCCCAGGCCCTGCACGATATGGCGCAGCTGCCGGTCGTTGACGTCCAGGCAATGGCGGAAGCACACCCGCCGGGGGTCGATGCCCAGGGCGTTGCCCTGCTGGATGTGGTTGTCCACCATGGCGCACAGCAGGTTGTTGGCGGCTGTGATGGCGTGCAGGTCGCCGGTAAAGTGCAGGTTGATGCTCTCCATGGGCACCACCTGGGCCCAGCCGCCGCCTGTCGCGCCGCCCTTCATGCCAAACACCGGCCCAAGCGACGGTTCGCGCAGGGCCAGCATGGCGTTTTTGCCGATGCAGCGCATGCCGTCGGCCAAAGCGACGGATACGGTGGTCTTGCCCTCGCCCGCAGGGGTGGGGTTGATGGCCGTCACCAGCACCAACTTTGCGCGCTGCGGCAGGTCCGCATAGGCGCGCTGGTCAATCTTGGCCACATACCGCCCATAGGGAGAAACGGTTTCCGGCAGAAAGCCCGCGGTCCGGGCGATGTTTTCAATAGGTTCCAGCTTTGCTTCCCGTGCGATTTCCAAATCCGTCGCCATATTGTGCACACACCTTTCTGCAGCCCGATGGGGAAAAAAGAAGAAGAAACAGGCTTGCCAACGCAAGCGAATATCATCAGTATACCCGAAAATGGCAGCCCTTTCAAGGGGGCGGGGCAGGTGCGCATTTGCCAAAAGCCGTCCCCGGCAGCCGGGCCTGCGCCCGCGCCGGAGACGGCTTTGCGTATTGCGATTGTCAGGCCTTGGGTTCCTCCGTAGCGGCGCTGCCGCGGGCCAGCGCCATGGCTGCCGCAAAGCCCAGGGCAAAGGTGACCAGGCTGATGACGATCATCACCCAGCTGACGCCGGTCATATCCGTGCGCAGCAGGATCGCCACGGGCGACGCTACCACCAGCCCCAGCACCGCACAATAGGTCTGCGTGGGGAAACGGGCCAGCAGCCACTCGATTAGCTTTGCCACGCCGAAAATGCCCAGCGCCACGCCCACGCAGAAGGGCGCCAGCATCAGAACCGGGCCGCCCATGGCGGCAAAGTCCATGCTGAATACGGCGGTTTTCAAGGCGTCCACGGCGTTGAGCACGGGGTTGTAGTAGCCCAGCAGCATCAGCACCATGCTGCCCGACACGCCGGGAATGATCATGGTGGCGGCCGCGACCGCGCCCATCACCAGCAAAATGACCATCTGGCCCACATCCACCGTAAGGGTGTCGGGATTGGAAACATCCCCGGTGAGCGCCATGGCGATGATGCCCACAAAGAACAGAACGAACACCCCGATGGAAACGCCGCCCAGCTTCTTGTGCCGAATCTTGTCCAGCAGCGGATTCAGCCCGCCCAGGATGAGGCCAATGAAGGTCGTGGAGGTGGGCAGGGGATAGTTGGCAAAGAGAAATTTCAGCAGGCTGGCCAGCGCCACGATGCCGATGAGCATGCCGACGGCATAGGGCAGGAGGGTTTTTACGCTCTGCCTGAACTCGCTGAAAAGGTGCGTGATGCAGTGGATCAGCGTGTCGTAAACCCCCATGGACACCATCATCGTACCGCCGGACACGCCGGGGATGATGTTGGCCACGCCGATGACCACGCCGCGCAGAATCTGATTGAGCAGTTTCATTCGCTGTGAGCTTCCTTTCAAAAAAATGGGACGCGTTCCAGTGTATCACCTTTCCGCCGGTGCGTCAACGCCCGGGCCCGACCGGTTCCACAGGCCGTACTGCGCTTCGTTTTTGAGAGCGCTGAGCATGCTCTCCTTGAGGTTGGGATACCGCTTGCAAAGGAACGCCAGCAGCTCCTTCATCTCCTCGCGCTTGGTGTGGCCGTTGGCCGGGCAGGGATTTTTGAGCACGGGCAGGTTCAGCTCGCGCCGCATATGAATGACATGTTTTTCCGGCACGTAGATCAGCGGGCGGATCACCGTCAGATTGCTGCGGCTCATGTAGGAGCATGGATGGAAGGTATGCAGCCGCCCCTCGAAGATCACGCTCATCATGAGCGTCTCCAGCGCATCCTCCCGGTGGTGGCCCAGCGCCAGCTTGTTCAGGCCCCTGTCCGTGCACATGTCGCACAGCATGCCGCGGCGCATCTTGGCGCACAGCGCGCAGGGATTGGGGTCCTTGCGCCATTCAAAGAGGATCTCGTAAATCTCGGTATGGCGGATGACGATGGGCACATCCAGCTCGCGGCAGAGATCCTCAATGGCGGAGGTATCCGGCTTTTCCCGGCCCATGGTGAGCATCAGGGCCGTCATGGTGAAGTCGTGATGGCGCACGTAGCGGTACAGCGCCAGCGCGCGCAAAAGCAGCAGGCTGTCCTTCCCTCCGCTTACGCCCACGCCGATGCGGTCGCCCGGCTGAATCATATGAAAGTCCTCATCCGCGCGGCGGATGCATCCCAGCGTTGTTTTCACATTACCTCCCGCGGGGTCACGCCCACGTATACGGTATCCGCCTTGGCGGGATAGGTGTCGGTGCTCACCTTTTCGCGTCCGGTTTCCACGCCGTCCACATAGGTGACCAGATAGGCGTCCACCTTGTAGCCCTCGCGACCGTTGATGGTCTTGGTTTCGTCCACATAGGTCACATAGGTGGCGTCCTCGTCCTCCTTCATGATGGCTTCCTCCGGCTTGGGGATGACCTCGACGGTCTCCGTCACAAGCTCATAGGAGGTGCCGTTGAGGGAGGGCCCATAGATGCGGACCTCGCACTCAAGGTTCTTTCTGCCCGAACCGATGACATGCGCCGCCAGGTACACCGTACCCCCGGATTCGTTGCGGAAGGAGAAGTCGATCTCGCGGCCGCGGGTATCGCTCACGGTGGCGTCCTTGCCGTATTCCGTATAGCTGACGGCCATGGAATGCGGTTCTCGGCTGAGGATGGTCATGCCGCTCTGGATGGCCGCCAGGTACACCGTGGTGCTGGCCTGGCACACGCCGCCGCCCCAGCCCCACTGCTCGGTTCCGTAGGCGTATTCGATGGCGGGCAAAAAGCCGGTGCTGTAGTTGCGGGGGCCCACGGTGTCGTTGAAGCTGAACTTGCTGCCGTTGGGAATGCTCATCCCGTTGATCTTGGAAAAGGCGATGCGGATGTTTTCGGTGCGGTCCTCGCTCGAGGCGCTGGAAATGGGCGTGGTGGCGCGATAGCGCAGCTCCACGGTTTTTTGCAGGTCCGCCACGGTCACGTTGGGCGCGATGGTTTCGGGCTCAAGCATCACATCGCCGCTTTCCAGGTTCTGCACCATCTGCAAAATGCGCTCGCGCACGGCGGTGGTGTCCAGCCTCTGGCCATAGACCTCCTGCTGAAAGGTGAAGGGATTTTCTCTGTCGTCGGGATTGAAGCTGACGATATACGCATCGCTGGGCTCGCGGTAGGCCGCCGCCTCCAGCGTCTGCAAAATCTCGTCGATCGGGGCGGTATTCGCGCTCTGCTGAGCGCTGTAAAAGGCATTCTGGGTGTTCTGGGCCGCCTCGATCTCCTCCTGAAGCTGGAAGATATCCTTGCGCTCCTCGCCGTCCACGTCATGACCGATGGCCCACGCGGCGTTCAGCGCAGCCGTGGGGTCAAACGAGATGCCCAGCGTCTGGGCGGTGATGTCCTTGTACTGTCCGTTTGTGTTGCGCAGGCGCACATACCAGCCGTTTTGCTTCTGGTTCACATGGTCCCACACCAGCTGACTGCCCTCCGCCCAGGTCATGCCGGAGAGGTCGATGCCGTCCACGCTCACATTGTCCAAAAACACGTCGAGATAGGGGCGCACGTCGCTCTGAATCTTCCAGATATAGCCGTACACGCCCGCACCGGCCAGCAGGATCAGTACCAGCAGCACCTTGATGAGCTGCCACTTGAGGCTGCGCTTCTTGCGCGGCTTCCGGGGCTTCCCGCCGGAATCCCGCGGCGGCCTGGGCGGCTGGGTGCCGCGCGGCGGCCGCGAGGCGCGCCGCTTCTGCGGCTGGGCGGGCCTGGCCTGGCCCGGCGCAGGCACATACCAGTTGCCCTGCGAATCATAGTAGCCGCTCTTTGTCTGCCCCGGCTGGGGACGGTATCCCTGGTTATACATCCTGCTGCTCCTTTTGCAAGTGGTCTGACGGCGTAGCAAGAGCCATTGCCGCCGTCAGCGCGGCTATGTCGTGCTCCAGCGCATGCCAGCCGCAGGGCAAACGGCCCATACGGGCCCGCGTTCCCTCGTCGCCGTGATAATCGCTTCCGCCGGTTACCAGCAGCCCTTCCTTCCTCGCAAGGGCATCCAGCAGATGCGCTCCGCGCCTCCCGGCAGAGGGATGGTAAACCTCCAGGCCCTTCAGGCCGCGAGCCTTCCAGTCCTGGATCAACCCATGCAGCGCCGCCGGCTCCAGCCCCAGGCGCATGGGATGCGCCAGCACCACGACCAGGCCCATGTCCACAAGCGCCTCCACCGTATCGCCGGTAGCAAGGCGCGAGCGCGGCACATATCCCGGCCGTCCCTCTCCCAGATAGCGCTCGAAGGCCTGCTTGACGTCGCGTGCCTGGCCGCTTTGCACCAGTGCGCGCGCAACATGCGCCCGTCCCACGCTGGGGATGTCCGCAAGCGCGTGCATCTCGGGCGTCACGGTCAGGCCCGCGTCCTCCAGCCGCTCCAGCATGCGTCCGGCGCGTATGCGCCGCTCCGCCGATATGCCCGAGAGAAACGCCGTCAGCCGCGCGTTTCGCGGACTGGCGCCATAGGCCAGCAGATGCGTGCGTCCGCCGGGGCCGGTGCTGATCTCCACGCAGGGAATCAGCGTAAGCGGCGGCTGCCCGCGCGTTTCGCGCGCCCGGTTTTCCTCTCGGACGGCCTGCGCCATGGGGTCCAGTCCATTCACCGTATCATGGTCGCACAGCGCCAGATACGCTATGCCCAGGCGGCCCGCAAGGGCGCAGAGCTGCTCCGGCGTTTTCAGCCCGTCGGAGTAGACGCTGTGCACATGCAGGTCCACCCGGCTTTCCGTTTCACTCCCCGTCCTGGGGTTCCACAAAGGGATCGCCGTCCTCTTCCGCGTCCTGAGGGGCAAAGCCGGGGGTCGAAGCCCCGTCGGCCTTCGTATCTGGCGTGGGATCTTCCTGCGCCGTGCCGGAGGGCTGCATCTTTTCCACCTCGGTCATGGGCGGAAGCGGCTCGCCCCGCATCACGCGCTCAAAGTCCGTGCGGGTCAGCGTGTCGCGCTCCAGAAGCGCCTCGGCCACGGCGATGAGCTTATCCATGTTCTCCTTGAGCAGCTTGCAGGCGCGCGCGTAGCACTCGTCCAGCAGGCGCTTGACCTCCTGATCGATGGCGGCGGCGCTTTGCTCGCTGTACTCGCGGCTCTGGCCGAACTCCATGCCCACAAAGACCTCCTGGTCGCTGCCCAGGTACATGGTGCCGATGGAATCGCTCATGCCGAACTGCGTTACCATCCGGCGGCACAGCTCGGTAGCGCGCTTGATGTCGCTGGAGGCGCCGGTGTAGATATCATCGAGCGATACATGCTCGGCCGCATGCCCGCCCAGCGCCATGGTGACCATGCCCAGCAGGGCGGTGCGGCTGTAGTTGTCGTTTTCCTCGTTGGGCAGGCTGAGCGTGTAGCCGCCCGCCTGACCGCGCGGCACGATGGTGACCAGGTGCACGTCGTCGCACTCCGGCAGGAGGTTGGCGATCACCGCATGACCCGCTTCGTGATAGGCGGTGGTTTTGCGGTCGCGCGGGGTAACCTTGTGGCTGCGCTTTTCGGGGCCCATCTGCACGCGGCTGACCGCGTCCACCAGATCCTGCTGGCAGATCTTTTTCTTCTTGCGGCGCACGGCCAGAATAGCGCCCTCGTTCATCACGTTTTCCAGGTCCGCGCCGCTGGAGTAGGGCATGCGCTTGGCGATGTTCTCCAGATCGACATCCTTCTCCAGCGCCTTGCCGCGGCTGTGCACCTTGAGGATATCCACGCGGCCTTCCAGATCGGGGTAGTTGACGGTCACCTGCCGGTCGAAGCGGCCGGGGCGCAGCAGGGCGGGGTCGAGGATGTCGCGGCGGTTGGTGGCCGCCATGACGATGACGCCTTCGTTCATCGTAAAGCCGTCCATCTCCACCAGCAGCTGGTTAAGGGTCTGCTCGCGCTCGTCGTGCCCGCCGCCCAGGCCCGCGCCGCGGTGACGGCCCACGGCGTCGATCTCGTCGATAAAAACGATGGAAGGCGCGGCCTTTTTGGCCTGGTCAAACAGATCGCGCACGCGGCTGGCGCCCACGCCCACGAACATCTCCACAAAATCCGAACCGGAGATGGAAAAAAACGGCGCGTTCGCCTCGCCGGCCACGGCCTTGGCCAGCAGCGTCTTGCCCGTGCCCGGAGGGCCTACCAAAAGCACGCCCTTGGGAATGCGCGCGCCCATATCGGTGTAGGCCTTGGGATTTTTCAGGAAATCGACCATTTCCTGAAGCTCTTCCTTCTCCTCCTTGGCACCGGCCACATCCTTGAAGGTGATGGGGTTCTTGGAGGGGTCGCTCATGCGGGCGCGGCTTTTGCCGAAGTTCATGACTTTGCTGTTGCCGCCGCCCTGGCGCGCCATGATGAAATACCAGGCCGCCATGGTGATGACGATCATCAGGATAAAGGGCAAAAACTCCATATACCACGGCGTAACCACGGGCGCGCGGTATTCCACGGTAAAAGGCAGATCGCTCACGCTGACCTCGTCCAGGGATTTTCCCTGCGCGGTCGCGGTCATCTGGCGCACGGTGTCGATAAAGTCAGAGCCGATGGTGGTCTCAAAGTCGTAGCCGCGCTCAGGGAAATCCGCGTCGGCCACAGTGCCGTTGCGATAGAGGCCCACCAGCGACGTGCCTCGGATGGCCACCGCTTTCACATTGTCCTCACGGATGGCCGTAAGCAGTTCGGGATACTCGATGCGGCGGTTGACGGATTGCCCCAGCCCGCCGTTGAGGGCCACGGCAATCAGGATAAACGCGGCGATCAGCGCCACATAGCCCATCATTCCTCGTTGGTTCTTTTTCAAAATGAAAGTCCTCCTTGCGTTCAGGGCGTTTCCCCCGCGTTTTTGGGGATGGCAAACCAGCGTCGGGACACGCCGAAACCATTATAGCATAGGATGGCCCCATTGTACAAAGGATTTTCGTAAAATATAGGAAGGCGCAAAATCCGGGACCTTCCCCGCCTTTTTTGACTTGGATGCAGAACAAGGAAAAAAAGGGCTTGACATTTTCCTCGTCATCCCCTATAATAACTTTCGCACTGATTGCAGTGGGGAATTGTGTAATGGCAGCACCTACGACTCTGACTCGTATTGTCTAGGTTCGAATCCTAGTTCCCCAGCCAGGCTCCATGGTCAAGCGGTTAAGACGTCGCCCTCTCAAGGCGAAATCAGGGGTTCGATTCCCCTTGGAGCTACCAGAGCGAAAGCGGACCTGTCGCGTCGAGCCGATGGGTCCGCTTCTCTATTTCCGCGTGCCCGCGCCGCCGCGGGCAGGTCCAGCGTTTTTTGCCGGAGGCAAAGCAATGAATTTCTCCCTGAATCTTCCCGCCTGGTTTCCCATCGCGCCCAAGGCGCAGGCCGAGGCTTCCGGCGCGCAGAACGCGCCGGAAGCCTCCCCGCGCCCCTTGGGCCTGGGCCCCATCACCGGCCGGGACCTGAGCGAGCTGACCAGCCTGGCTCAGCCCTTTGTCCGCGACCCGTTCAACCGCCTGCGCCCGCCCTTTTCGCGCGAGGCGGCCGAGCTGTCGCTGGAGCTGGCCAGCATGGCCTACACGCTTGATCTGGAGCCATGGGCCGAGGCCGGCTGGAATGATTTTTCCATCCAGATCGACGATGCGCTGCAAAGCGGCCTGACCCACGGGACCAGCGCAGACGGCGAACGCATGCGCGCCCTGATCAACGCCCTCAAGGTACGGCGCGCCAAGGCCGCCCTGCGCGAACGTAACCCCGTGTCGCAGGTGATGAGCGCCCTGCGCCAGCGGGAGCGCAGCGATACCATCAAGGCGGTATGCATGATGCACCCCCTGCCGGAGGGCCGGTTTTTGCTGGCCATCGGCTTCATGGGCACGGGCAAGCGCTTTTACGACTGGATCTCCAACTTCCGCTTCACCACGGAGGAAGGGTTCCACAAGGGCTTCTACCAGCTTTGCACCTATTTTGAGCAGGGTGCGGAAAGCATCGTATTTCCCGCCACGGCGCAGGCCCTGGGCCTGGAAAAGCTCACGCTGGGCGAAGTGCTTTCCGAAATGAAGAGCCTGAGCAGCCGCTTCCGCCTGTGGATGGCCGGTCACAGCCAGGGCGGGGCGGTGATGCAGGTGTTCTGCCACCGGCTGATGACCGACTGGGGCGTGCTTGCGCAGAACATGACGGGCTACGGCTTCGCTTCGCCCACGGTCGCCACCGGCCGGCTGGTGCATGACCCGGCCGCCTATCCGCTCTGTCACATTCTCAACAGCGACGACATGGTGCCCCGCATGGGAGCGCTACTGCATCTGGGCCTGTGCCTGGAATTTCCGGCAGACGACGATTTCCGGGATCGCTGCTACGACCTCAGCTCCCTGCCCGCCGACGTGGCGGCGCGCCTGGCGCTGGCCCCCTATCAGCGGGCCATGGTGGATACGCCCACCATCCTGATGTACGGGACGGCTTTTTGCCAATGCATGGCCGAGGAAAAGGGCGAGGAGGGCCTCAGCAGCCTTCTGGACCGCAAGTGGGCGGTGCCAGCCGTGGACCGCATGCTGCAGGCAGCCGGCGGCAAGGCCATGGGCCTGCTCGACCGCCTGATTGAAAATGCGCAGAACGGCCATGCCGCCCTCACCGGCCAGCCCATGGATGAACAGGCCCTGGCCGCCCTCAGGGACCGCATGCGGCCCATCGTGCATGCCTTTCCCTTCCGGCGTCTGATGGGGGCCGTGCTTGCCTACTGCATGCCCCCGCATCATCTGGTGCGCCGTGGGCAGGACGGCGCGTATGCGGTCATCGTCAAGGATGGGCTGGCGCGGCTGAGGCCGTTCGTGTGGGTCAATCCGGACCGGGGCATGCCCGTGAAGCGGTATGCCCGCCCAAGCGGGTGCCTGGCCGTCCTGCGCGCACAGGCGGCCGCATCATCCGGCCGCCGTGCGGTCCGCGGTCCGCGGGCATACCGCGCGTGCGGTATGGGCGTGCGGCGGACAGGTCTTGCAGCCCGGCGCGCCAGGGCCAGGAAGCCGTTATAAAGCATCCGGTCCGTTTATTCCCGGCGCTCCTTTCGGCGTGCCGGAAACAGGCGGCTGCTTGCCGCCCCTTGCCGCATTGATGGCGGACCCCGCCACAATCAGCGGAATGGCCAAAAGCGCATTCAGCGTGACGGCGCTTCCTCCGATCAGATAAGCCATCAAGGGCGCAAGCACGGGCTTGATAAAAAACGCAAAAGCCGCCGTATGTGCTCCGCCAAGCTTCATGGCCTGGAAATACGACAGATAGCCCACGCCCGTAACCGCAATGCCCAGGAACAAAACGCACAGCAGCTGGCGGGACGTTAAAGCGCTCGGAAAGGGTTGCCCGGCGGCAATCAGGATAATCAGCAGCGCCGCCCCTCCTATCAGGAAAGACAGGGTAATGCTCACCGCATTATTGAGCCTTGAAAGAAATCTCTTGGACAAAATGGTATACAGACTGAAGGCCAGCGCCGAGAGCACGGCCATTCCAACCGGCAGAAAACGTTTCCCTTCGATAGGAAGCGCGCAGACCACGATGCCTGCAACGCACAGCAAAATCGCCAGCATGTGAGGCAGACGAAGCTTTTCTTTGAGCACCAGCGCGGACAGGATGATCGTAAAAAGCGAGTTGCCGGAAAACACAATGGCTATCAGCGCCGGCGAATCAGAACGTTGAACGCTGATCTGCAACAGGGGCATGCTGACGCACACCATCAGTACGCCGGTGAGCGCCGCCGCCGCCAGTTCCTTTTTTTGAGGCATCCTCCGCCTGCTCTCCGCGAAGGCAAAAGGGGCCAAAAATACCGCGCCGATCAAAAAGCGGAAGGCCGTTAGTGTGAACGGACTGATTTCGTCGGCAATCAACTTGCTGACGGGTTCCAGCATGGAAAACAGCACGGCTGTAATTATGGCATACAAAACGCCCTTATTCATATTGCGCATCCTTATAAGCAATAATAAACCTCAGCATGCCGGAAAAGCTCGCCTTCGGCGGCCCTTTCCGACAGATGCTCAAGAAATGTTTGCGCCCGGGGCGCAAACTCCCCGCCCGGCTTTGCCGGGCGCAGGCTGCCGACAAAGTGTGGGTGCAGGGGCCTCCCCGGTTGCTCAATCATTCGCGCTTCCCTGACGGTTGCGCTCATGGTTTCACTGCCCCGCTTCGGGTCGCTTTGCGCTTCGCGCAACACTCCACCGAGCACGCGCTTCCCTTCGGTGCACCAAAGCCTTATGCCGCAGCATTTTTTGCGAGCGTCCGAAGGACGCAAGAAACGCAGCTCTCCCCATCATCAGGGGTTTTTCAACGGTCTGCGCCCGGCAAAGCCGGGCGATATGGATTCTTTCTCGGAGGGCGCGCAGGTCTTTCGGGCCTTCCGTAAGGTTTTCTGACAGCCTCAAGCCTGTTGGTTGAGCAGGCCGCTTTCACAAAACCCATTAACCCTTGATATACCTGCTCATAAAATCCGCCGCCAACTCCATGATTTCCGGCTGATAGAATTCGTCAACGCCGTGCCCGCAGCCCTGCAACCGGTAGTAATCGCAGGGAACGCCACATTCTGCCAGCTTGTCATAAAAGCTTTCGCTCTGGGAAAGATCCACGGTCGTATCCGCCGTCCCATGCAGAATCAGAAACGGAACGGTATCCTTGTTGACGTAGCGAATTGCGCTGAAGCGGTCCAGGTTGTTCAGCGCCTCCGCCTCAGTGCTTCCAACCTTCTCCAGTGCCGCTACGCTGCGCATACGATCCTGCGCGCTGCTTTCATAGGCTGCGCGCAGATCGGCAATGCCATAGATATCAACAACGGCATTTACGCCGCTGCTCTGTTCAAGACAATCCCCTTGCTCAAATTCCTTTTTCCCTTGCGTTACCCCCACCAGGCTGGCCAGCATGCCGCCTGCGGATTCGCCCATGATGAACACATTGCCGGGATCAATGCAATAGCGGTCCGCATGGGCCCGCAGATAGCGTATTGCCGCCTTGACATCGATCAGAGGCGCAGGCAGAGGCGACTCGTTCACGGTGCGGTACTCCACGCTGGCAACGATGAATCCTCGTTCGGCAAAGGAAAGAAGCTGCGGCATCCAGACATTATGGTCCATCACATGCAACGCGCCGCCGCACAGCCATACAAGCAGCGGTTTTGGCTTCGCACAACGCTCCTTGTGCTTGGGAACAAACAGGCTCATTCGAAGCGGACGTTCCGTTTCGCCATACCAGACGGATTCATTTTTATACGCCACGTTGCAGATCAGGGAAATGGCGTCTCTTGTCAGCTGTACCTGCAGATCCTTTTTCATGCGTTTTCATCATCCTTTCACCGCGCCAGCGGTCAGTCCTTTAATAAAGTACTTTTGCAGAAAGACAAAAATCAGCGTAATGGGCAGCGAAGCAATCACAATGCCGGCAAAAGCATAGCCATATTCGCTGACGTATTCACCGAAAAACGAACTGATACTGACCATCAGCGTCGGGGTGCGCACGCTGTTGAGAAGGGCCTTGCTGACAAGGTAATCGTTCCAGATGGTAATGCCGGAGCGAATGCAGCAGGTGGCCGTGACCGGCGCCAGCAGCGGAAGGAATACCACCTTGTATGTTTTGAAGGTTGAACATCCGTCAATGTACGCCGCTTCTTCCAGCTCCACCGGAATGGATTTCATGAAACCGGTGTACAGAAAAGTGCAAAAAGGCACATGCCACGCCGTATGGATGAGGATGCAGCCCCATATGGTGTTGTACAGGCTCAGCCTGGTGGACAGGCGAACCAGCATGAGCAGGCAGCTGATAAAGGGAACCACCATCAGCGTAACCACATACTGATAGCTGATATTGAAAAAACGTCCCTTGATCCGCGCCAGCGCATAGCCCGCCAGCGAGCTGATCACCACTGTCAGGAGCAGCGCGCCTACCGTTATGATTCCGGTATTGAGAATGGCGTTGCCAATTTTCATGTTTTCCCATACATAGACATAGTTTCCAAAGCTAAACATGTCCGACTGAATGGACAGCGGAAACATGACGATATCCTCGCGGGCTTTGAAGGAACCGATCACAAAATAATAGGAGGGATTTTGATGGAGCTGCTACAGTTGCGTTATTTTTGCCGCGCTGCCGAAACTCAGAATTTTACGAAAACCGCTTCCGAGTTTCTCGTTCCTGTTTCAAACATCTCCCAGACCATTCGCAAACTGGAAACCGAACTGGGGATCAAGCTTTTTGACCGCCACGGCAACAGTGTAACGCTGAACCAAAACGGCGCCCTGTTCTACTCCTACATTTCCAAAGCCGTTGCTTCCATTGAAGAAGCCCGGCTTGTCCTAAAGGAACGCACGGGGGACATATCCGGAAAAATCAGCATTCTTGCCCTGGCCAACCGCGATATGGTTTCCCAGTGTCTGACGCTCTTTCACAAGCTCTATCCGCATGTAGAGCTGACGCTCGAAACCAGCTTGGAAAAAAAGGGATTCCACTCGTTTGATCTGATCGTTTCGGGTGAGGATCAACGTCTCAACGACTACCAAAAAACGCTTTTGCTGGACGATACGTTCATGGTCGTAGTATCTTCAAAGAGCGAATACGCCCACCAGCACGCCATGACGAAGGAGCAGCTGCAACAGGAAGAGTTCATTACGTTGGCCAAAAGCATCAGCTTCAACTCGGCTTTGCAGCGTCTGGGCGAGCAGCTGGATTTCACCCCTGCCATCATGATCGTCTCCGAAGACCCCTACTACATTATAAAATACGTGGAGGTAGGCCTGGGCATTGCATATATCCCGTCAAAGACATGGAAAAACCGCCTCAGTCCGGGGGTAAAGCTGCTTCCTGTAGCAGGGTTGTCCCTTCAAAGGCAAACCTATCTGTACCACAACCCCCGTTTGCCCCACAGCAAAGCATCCGAGCACTTTGTAAAAATGCTAATCAACTTGTCCTCCGGCCTGTAGGGGTTTTGCCGTTGCCCTTGTTTCGCTCTTGTCCGGGTATTTCAGCGCCTGCCTGAGCAGCTCCTTGCCCCTGCGTTCCCAGCGTGAAATCTGCGGCTGGCCCACGCCGAAGCGCTCAGCCAGTCGGGCCTGGGACCAGCCCTGCCCGAAGCGCAGCCAGAGCACCTGCGCGTAAGGGCTGGGCAGGCGGGTCAGCGCATCCTTCAGCAGCACCCAGTCCTCAAAGCCCTCCTCGGCCGGGGAGGCCGTCTGCAGATCCAGTGCGCCGTCCGCACGGCGCATGCGGTCGCGCGCAGCCAGCATCTCGCCCAGTAGGCTTGGCTCCACACCCACGGCCCGCGCCAG
Source organism: uncultured Eubacteriales bacterium (assembly GCA_944349545.1). GTDB lineage: Bacteria > Bacillota > Clostridia > Christensenellales > Aristaeellaceae > Limiplasma. The sequence continues at coordinate 28,536 of CALVNG010000007.1, read as the reverse complement.
CTCGCCCACGGTGGGCTCGCGCCCCTCGCGGGCGTTCAGCTTGCCGCGGGCGGTTTCCACCGCCGTGAGGATGCGCGCCTCGGCGCGTGGCACATGCATGGGTCCCGCCCGGCGGCACAGCTCGCGCAGCGCGCCCAGCACAAAGGGGATGGCATAGGTCGAAAAGCGCACGCCCCGGCGGGGGTCAAAGCGGGCAGCCGCCCACAGCAGCGCCGCCTCGGCCTCACCGATGAGCTCCTCGCGAGACACGCCCCTTCCGAAGAAGCGCCTGGCGCAGTACACCGCCAGGCCGTAATGCGCGCGCTCCTGCCGGTCAGCCGATTTCGTCAAGCATTCGCTCACGGTGCAACCCTACCTCGCCGGTGATGTATTTGCGCATGGTGACGGTCGTGCCCCTGTCCACGGCGCTGTCCACCTCCACCGCGTCCATGAAGGTCTGCATCACGCAAAAGCCCATACCGCTGCGCTCCGCGCCGTCGCCGGTGGAGTAAAACGGCTGCATGGCCTTTTCCACATCCGCAATGCCACACCCCTCGTCGCGGATGACCACGGTCAAAAGCCGCCGGTCGCCGTATTCCGCGCTCATGCGCACCAGCCCGTCCTCCCGGCCGCGGTAGCCGTGCACGATGGCGTTGGTCACAGCCTCGCTCACGGCGGTTTTGATATCGGCCATCTCCGGCAGCGTGGGATTGAGCTGCACGGCGAAGGCCGCGATGGCCACGCGCGCGAACGCCTCGTTCTGCGGCAGCGCGGAAAAGGTGAGTTCCATTTGATTCTGCATCACAGCCGACCTCCCCTGATGTCATCCTCCACGCCGATCACGCGGTCCAGCCCCGAAAGGCGGAACAGCTTTTCCACCGGCGGCTGCATGTGCTTTACGCTCAGGCTTCCGCCGCGCGATTGCAGCGCGCGCAGCCGCCCCAGCAGCATCCCGATTCCCGAGGAATCCATAAAGGTCAGATTTTCCAGGTCCAGCACCAGATGCGTGACCGTCTGGTCCTCCAAAAGCTCATCCAGCCTGCGGCGAATCTGCGGGGCTGCAAAATGATCCAGCTCGCCCGCGATGACCACCGTGACGGCGTTTCCGAGCGATTTTGCTCCAAGCATGGCTCATCCTCCGTTCCGGTCGTTTCGCGTGTAGGATTCGTGTATTGTCACAGATATCCTTTGACGAATTTCGTCTACTTATGCAGACCGGCGCATTTTTACCGGCAACACAAAAAGCGCGGACGAATATCGCCCGCGCCGCAGGAGCAATCATTTCGATTATGACAGCAAGAACGCCTCCACCGCCCGGCGGAAGTCCTCCGGATGGGTCCGGGCGACAAAGTGATCTCCGGGAATGATCTCAAGCAGCGCGTTGGGAAGGCTCCTCGCGATCAGGCGGGTGTGTTTCTCCCGGATCATGTCATGGGTTCCGGCGATCACCAGCGTGGGCGCGGTAATTCGACCCAGCTCCGAGGGCCGGATGTGCGGCTCGCGCACCATCAGGCGCAGCAGCTCCGCCCTGCGCGCGGCTTCGGGGCTGAACCGCGCCAGCACCGCGGTCAGACCGTAACCCAACACGATGGGTATCTGCACGGAGCGCTTCACGCCCGAAGGGTCCAGGTTGGCGCCGTTGAGAATCAGACGGTCCACCCGCTTGGGATGTTCAAGCGCGAAGGTGAGGGCGATGTTCCCGCCGTCCGAAAAGCCCAGCAGGCTGGCCCTTTCGATGCCCTGCGCATCCATGAAGTCCCCAAGATCCCGCGCAAACTGGCCGATGGTGAACGGCGCGCTTCCCCGCGGCGATTTGCCATGTCCCCGCGTATCCAGCGCGATCACCCGAAAATGCCTGGCCAGCGCGGGAATATGCGGGTCAAAATAGGTTCCGTCCTCGCCGTTGCCATGCAGTAAAATCAGCGGGGCGCCGCTGCCCGCCTCGGTGAAGGAAAGCTTGATTTCCATGGCGGCCTCCCTACTGAATGGTAGCGGTAAACTTGAGCAGCGTAACGCTGGGGCTGTTGAACAGCCGCCCTTTGAGCGGATGCGCCTCGCTGGGGCCCAGGCCGCCTGAAATATACTGATTGATGCTGTTGATGCGCTGCATGCCCATCAGCCCGTCGTCCGGGGGAAACCAGCCCAGCTCCGGCTCATAGAGCGCGCCCACGCCCGGCACGCGCCACTGGCCGCCGCAGTAATGCCCCGTCAGAAGCAGGCTGATCGTGCGGAAGCTGAACACCTGCTTTTCGTCCGCCCATTCCAGGCTGGTGCGGATGTAGTCCTGAATCAGCGGCACATGCGTGACGGCGATCTGCAGATCGGTGGAAAGCATCTCCTGCTGCGCGGCCACAGTACGCTCCATGGCGTCCAGGCGATAGCACAGCGCGCGGTAGCTGGCGCCGCCCTCCGCCTCGTACTGCTGGCCCAGCGCTTCCATATCCTCTTTTTGCTTGGTCAGGCTCTTGACCATGCCCGCGGCGTCCAAATCGTAGAGGTACTCCGGCACGAACCAGATACCGTATTTGCCCACCTCCTGCCGTACGGGCGCGTCCAGATAGACGGCCCCCTCCTGCTGCGCAGCAAGCACCCAGTCGGCCAGCACCTCCGGCGTGCCCCTGGGGGTGGAGATCACCGGTTCCGGATCGTCGTCGCCCGCCACAAAATACACCGGCGCTTCGGGCTTGATCTGCTTCAGGGTATGAATCAGCGTGAGCATGGGCTCGTAGTTGCCATCGCTGCCCACCATGTCGCCCGTCATCACCACGGCCTGAAAGTTCTTGCCCTTCAGCAGGGATTGCCATAGCTCCATGTCGCTGCCAAGGGGCCTGGCATGCAGGTCGCTGACATGAAGGACCGTAAATCCCTCAAAGGTTTTGTCCATGCCCATGACGGACACGCGCTCCTCCAGCAGCGCCACACGGCTGTTGACCGCCTGATTGAGCAATAGCGCGGCCAGCACCAGCGCCACCAGCATGCCAAGCGCCGTGAGCAGGCAGCCCCCTCGGTTGCTTTTCTGCTTTTCGGGGGCAAAGATATAGTCGCTTTTACGTTTTCCCATTTCGTTCACCCCCAACATATTGTAGTATCATCATAAGGGGGCCGCCGGGGCAAGTCAACGGCCTCTTTCTAAGAAAAGCATTACGCTTTTGATGAGGAAGCGCGCATTTTCGGCACAAATCCGATACATCCGGTCACAGATGGTTTACACTTGTAAACGATCTGTGACCGGGGTTTCCTCCTCTTTATAATGTAACGGAATCCTGCGCGTAAATACTCCCATCTTTTCCAGTCCTGTTTGTAACAACACGACAGACACACACCGTCAAAAATTTTTGCTGTTCGGTTGACAAAAAACTTTTTCCGAATATAATGTTCGATGTGCAACTGTTGCATATAAAACATTCGGGAAGGCTGGAGGTGCTAATGCAACGGAAAATCGGGATTGACATCCACCGTCTGGACAACCGCATCCGCCGATATGTGCAGCGGTCTGTCACGCAGTATGAGATGGAGGCTGTCAGCGGCACCAACGGCCGCATCGTCCGTTTTTTGAGCGAGCATGCGGACCGTGACGTTTATCAGAAGGACCTGGAAAGCGAGTTCGGCATCACCCGCTCCACCGCGTCGCGGGTGCTGCGGCTGATGGAACAGAAGGGGCTGGTGGAGCGGCAAAGCGTGCCTCACGACGCCCGGCTGAAAAAGGTGATGCTGACGGAGCGTTCCCGCAGGCTGGTGCAGCAGATGTGCCAGACCGGCACAACCGTGGACACCAGGCTGCTCAGCGGGTTTTCCCCTCAGGAGGTCCAGACGCTCTACGGCTTTCTGGACCGCATGTTCCAAAACCTGGAGTAACGGCGCTTCCGGATCATTTCAAGCAAGGAGGGTAATAAATGGTCAAACGCCTGATGAAAAGCATTCGGGAATTCAGGGGCGTATCCATCAAGGCACCGATTTTCGTGTCCCTGGAGGTGGTGATGGAGGTTGTGATCCCGCTGATCATGGCCGATCTGATCGACCGGGGAATCAACGGCGGCAACATGCCCTACATTCTCAAAACAGGGCTGATTCTGATTCTGGCGGCGCTGATGTCGCTGTGCTTCGGCGCGCTGGCGGGCAAGTATGCGGCCATGGCCTCGGCGGGCTTTGCCAAGAACCTGCGCAAGGACATGTACAGCCATGTGCAGGAGTATTCCTTTTCCAACATCGACAAGTTTTCCACCGGCGGCCTGGTCACGCGCATGACCACGGATATTACCAACGTGCAGAACGCTTACCAAATGATCATCCGCATCGCGGTGCGCGCGCCGTTCATGCTGGTCTTTTCGCTGGCCGCCTCCATCTGCATCGACTGGCAGCTGTCGGTGATCTTCCTGGCCTTCATCCCGGTGCTGGGCGCGGGCCTGTACCTGGTGGCCAGCCACGCGCATCCGATTTTTGAGCGCGTGTTCAGGCTCTATGACCGCCTCAACGGCGTGGTGGGCGAAAACCTGCGCGGCATCCGCGTGGTCAAGTCCTTTGTGCGTGAAGCTCACGAGGAGAAGAAGTTCGGTGTCATCTCGCGCGATATCTATGAGGATTTCTCGCACGCCGAGCGCCTCCTCGCCTTCAACATGCCGCTGATGCAGTTTTCCGTGTACGGCTGCATGCTGCTCATCAGCTGGTTCGGCGCCAAGGCTGTGGTGGCGTGCGGCGGCGACGCGGCGCTGGGCCTGTCCACAGGCGAACTGACCAGCCTGTTTACCTACACCATGCAGATCCTTTCCAGCCTGATGATGCTGAGCATGGTGTTTGTCATGATCGTGATTTCCCGCGCCTCCATGGAGCGCATCGACGAGGTGCTGCAGGAGAAAAGCGCCATCGTATCGCCCGAAAATGCGGTAACGGCAGTGACGGACGGCTCCATCGTCTTTGACGACGTGACCTTCCGCTACAACGCCAGGGCCGAAAAGCCCGTGCTGGACCATGTGAATCTGAGCATCGCCTCCGGGCAGACCGTAGGCATCCTGGGCGGCACAGGTTCCTCCAAGTCAAGCCTGGTGCAGCTGATTCCGCGCCTGTATGATGTGAGCGAGGGCAGCGTATCGGTGGGCGGCGTGGATGTGCGCCGCTACGACCTGGAAACCCTGCGTGACGCCGTGGCCTTCGTCTTGCAGAAGAACGAGCTGTTCTCCGGTACCATCAAGGACAACCTGCGCTGGGGCAACGAGCACGCCACCGACGAGGAAATGATCCATGCCTGCAAGCTGGCGCAGGCGGACGGCTTCATCCAGTCCTTCCCCGACGGATACGACACCTACATCGAACAGGGCGGCACCAACGTCTCCGGCGGCCAGAAGCAGCGCCTGTGCATCGCCCGCGCGCTTTTGAAAAACCCCAAGGTGCTGATTCTGGACGACTCCACCAGCGCCGTGGACACCGCCACCGACGCGCTGATCCGTCAGGCGTTCCGCGAGGAGATTCCCAACGTGACCAAAATCATCATCGCCCAGCGCGTGGCCAGCGTGATGGACGCGGATCAGATCGTAGTGCTGGACGAGGGCCGCGTGCTGGACGTGGGCACGCACAGCGAGCTGATGAGCCGAAGCCCCATTTACCGCGAGGTCTATGAATCCCAGATGAAGGGAGGCGATGAGGAATGATGCGCGGCATGAGAATGCGCGGAGGCGTAAAGCCCCAGGATGTGGGCCAGACCGTCCGCAGGCTGATGAGCTATGTGGCGCGTTACCGCCTCAGGCTGCTGTTGGTGGTACTGTGCATCATCCTCAGCGCCGTGGCCAGCGTGCTCAGTTCCACGTTTATCGGCGTATTGATCGACGACTATATCTCCCCGCTGCTTTTGCAGGCTGAGCCCGTCTTTACCGGCCTGGCCAGGGCCCTGGGCGTGATGGTCTGCGTCTATATCGTGGGCATGGTTTCCGGCTACTTCTACAACCGGCTGATGGTCACCGTGGCGCAGGGCGTGCTCAAGAACGTGCGCGACGAGATGTTCGCCCACATGCAGACGCTGCCCATCCGCTACTTTGACACGCACAGTCACGGCGAGGTCATGAGCCATTTTACCAACGACACCGACACGCTTCGTCAGATGATCGCCCAAGCGCTGCCACAGGTGCTCTCCTCGGTGGTCTCGCTGGTGGCGGTGGTCTGCGCCATGCTGTCCCTGAGCCTGTGGCTTACGCTGTTTGTGCTGGCCTTCGCGCTTTTGATGCTCTACATCACCAAGCGGGTGAGCGGGCAGAGCGGCAAGTATTTCGTCAAGCAGCAGCAGTCCCTGGCCGACGTCAACGGCTACATCGAAGAGATGATCAACGGCCAGAAGGTGGTCAAGGTATTCTGTCACGAGCAGAAGGCCATCGAGGAATTTGACCGCCGCAACGACGAGCTGTGCCGCAACGCCACCGCGGCCAACAAGTTCGCCAACATTCTGGGTCCCGTGAACAACAACCTGGGCCATCTGCTCTATGTGCTGCTGGCCGTGGTGGGCGCGGCCATGGGTCTGGCCGGACTGCCCAACGTGGGCCTGGCTGGCGCCGACGTGGTCACGCTGGGCATGATCGCCTCGTTCATGACGCTGTCGCGCAGCTTTGTGATGCCCCTGAGCCAGGTCAGCCAGCAGCTCAGCGCCGTCATCATGGCGTTGGCGGGCGCGGAGCGCATCTTCCGCCTGATGGATGAACCCAGCGAACACGACGACGGCTATGTGACGCTGGTCAACGTGCGGCGCGAAAACGGGCAGATCGTGGAAAGCGAGGAGCGCACCGGCCTGTGGGCCTGGAAACATCCGCATCACGACGGCACTTTGACCTATACCGAGCTCAGGGGCGACATCGTGCTGGACGACGTGGATTTCGGCTACGTGCCGGACAAGACGGTGCTGCACAACATCTCGCTCTACGCAAAGCCCGGCCAGAAGATCGCCTTCGTGGGCGCCACGGGCGCGGGCAAAACCACCATCACCAATTTGCTCAACCGCTTCTACGACATCGCCGACGGCAAGATCCGCTACGACGGCATCAACATCAACAAGATCCGCAAGAGCGACCTGCGCCGCTCGCTGGGCATGGTGCTGCAGGACGTCAACCTCTTTACCGGCACGGTGATGGAGAACCTGCGCTACGGCAAGCTCGATGCCACCGATGAGGACTGCATCCGCGCCGCCAGGCTGGTCAACGCCGACGCCTTCATCCGCATGCTGCCCAACGGCTACCAGACCATCCTCACCGGCGACGGCAGCGGTCTGAGCCAGGGCCAGCGCCAGCTGATTTCCATTGCGCGCGCCGCCGTAGCCGACCCTCCCGTAATGATCCTGGACGAAGCCACCTCCTCCATTGATACCCGAACCGAGAGCATCGTGCAAAAGGGCATGGATGCGCTCATGCAGGGCCGCACGGTGTTCGTCATCGCGCACCGCCTGTCTACGGTCCGCAACTCCGACGCCATCATGGTGCTCGATCATGGCCGCATCATCGAGCGCGGCAGCCACGAGGATCTGATCGCCCAGAAGGGCGCATACTACCGGCTGTATACCGGAGCGTTTGAGCTGGAGTGAGTTTGTTCTTTCAATAATAATGGGGCGCATCCGGTTGGATGCGCCCTTCGGCATGCCGAAAAATCCGGCGCAGCAGGGCTCTGCCTTGCCAATGTCTCCGCAGACAAAAGCATGTGTCCCGCCTTGACACGCATGATATACTGATACAAATGCAGGCCGCATTTGGTTCGATATGTACAGGAAGGGCTGACCTCATGAAAAGCAAGCTGACCCCCAAGGAAATGGTTCTGGTTGCCACGATGCTCTTTGGCATGTTCTTTGGCGCGGGCAATCTGATTTTCCCCGCCTACCTGGGCCGGCAGGCCGGGACATCCGTATGGCCCGCCATTGCGGGCCTGCTGGTCACGGGCGTTGGGCTCCCGCTGCTGGGCGTCGCCGCCATCGGCATCACCCGCAGCGACGGGCTGCTTTCCCTCAGCCAAAAGGTGAGCCGCCCCTATGGCGTGTGCTTTACATGCGCGCTGTATCTGACCATCGGCCCTTTCTTCGCCATTCCCCGCTGCGCAACCGTGCCCTTCACCCTGGGGGTGGAGCCGCTGGTCGGGGCAGAGGGCAGTTCCCTGGCGCTGGCCCTGTTTTCGCTGGCGTTCTTTGCCATTGTCGCGGCGCTCTCGCTGCGTCCGGCCAGCATCCTCACTTCGATCGGCCGCACGCTGACGCCGCTTTTTCTGCTGTCCTTTGGCGTGCTGGCCGTGACGGTACTGCTCAGACCCGCCGCCATGGCTCCGGAACCCCTGGGCAGCTACCGTTCCAATCCGTTTTTTTCCGGCTTTCTGGAGGGCTACAACACCATGGACGCGCTGGCCGGGCTGGCCTTCGGGATCGTGGTGATCAACGTCATCCGCGGCTCAGGCGTGACGCGACCGGAGGCTGTGGCCGCAAACACGGTTCTCTCCGGCCTGTTCAGCTGCCTCATCATGGCGGGCATCTATATCGTCGTCACGTTCATGGGCGTGCAGAGCCGCGCCATCTCCGCGGAAGCGGCCAACGGCGGCGAGGTGCTGTCGCTCCTGGCCAATCATCATTACGGGACGGCCGGCACGCTGATCCTGGCCGTCACCGTCACGCTGGCCTGCCTGAAAACCTCTGTGGGGCTGGTGACCAGCTGCGCGGAAACCTTTGTGGCGATGTTCCCCAAGGGGCCCGGCTACAAGGTGTGGGCGTTGCTTTTCAGCGGGCTTTCCTTCCTGATCGCCAACTTGGGACTGACGGCCATTCTGAACTGGTCCTTGCCGGTGCTGATGCTGCTCTATCCCCTGGCGATCACGCTGATTCTGTTGGGGCACACGGGCAGATGGTTCGGGCACGATCCGCTGGTCTACCGGCTGGTCACGGGACTGACGCTGGCAGTCGCGCTCTTTGACTTTTTCGGCGCCCTGCCTGCCGGAGCCGCCGCCTCCTTGCGTCTGGAAGGCGCGATCGGCTTTGCCAAGGCTTATTTGCCCCTTTATGGACTGGGGCTGGGCTGGGTGTGCCCGGCGGCCGTGGGGCTGGCGTTGGGACTGACGCTTCGATGGGCGCGCAGCAGAAAGGCCGCCCGCTAACCGGCGGCCTTTTTTCTTTTCATATAAGGGCTTTTCAGTGCTGGGCATCCTCCAGCGCCATTTTGAGCAGATCGACCTCTACCTTCAGCCGGTCCGCCTCGCGGCGGGCCTCCGCCCACTTGTGGTAGGGCACGGTGTTTTCTCCCTGCGGGGGCGTCTCCGCGGCGCGCTCCAGCAGCATGGTCAGCCCCTCCACCATCCGCCGCACGCACGGGTCCGCCATGTGCTTTTCCAGCGCCGCAAGGCTGGCCTGCTGCCTGCCCGCCAGATTGTAGCGGCGGCATGCCAGCACGTCGTCAGGACATGGCAGGCCCTCGGCGCGCAGCTCGTTGGCCACCTCCATGAGCATTTCGGGCCTGTTCTTGAGCACGGAGCGATATTTGTTCTGGTAGCGCAGCATCCCCGCCCGGTCGCCTCCGGCCAGGCGGTTCACACAGGCGCGCACGCTTTCGCCGCGTCCGCGTCCCACCAGCACGTCGCGCAGCAATGCATGCAGTTCCTCGGCGGTGAAGGTGCGCAGCGGCGCCTGCCGGGCCGCCAGCTGAGGCGCCTCGCGCACCCTGGCATAGTAGAAGTTACGTATGCTGTTGGGCTTGCGCGACAGCTGTCCGCCCACTTCACTAAAAACGTCGCGCAGGGGACGCCCGTTCTCGGCGGCCTCCTTCACGGCGGAAAACAGCAGGTCAATTTCCTCCTGTTGCCAGCCGCCTCTGGGATGGGTGGTCTGAGTCATGTTTCATCGCCTCCGACGGATATTGGGTACACGGCATAGTATGAAAAGGCTGTGGAAGATTTATACGCTCAGCGCAGGCGCAGCAGCGTTTCCACCGGGTCGGCCGCGCGCACGAACGCGTCCAGGCACAGGCTCTGCAGCTCCTGTACCGTGTGGGCAAAGGCATTGGGCAGCGTCATGCCCTGTGAAAACCGTTCCAGCGCCGTCCGGGTTATCTCGTTTCCAGCTCCGTCCTGCACAAGCGCCGGTATCATGTCCGCCGCCGCAGCCCGAGCCTGCCAGCTGTCCGACGCCAGCATGCCGATGAACGCCCGCGCGTCCTCGCCGTCGCGCGCCAGGGCCGCGTAGCGCACACGATCGCTCACGGCCGGGGCAAGCAGGCAGGCGACCCGCGCTTCTCCTCCGCGCAAGGCCGCAAGGTGCTCTCCCAGCGTGCACACGCGCGCCTGCGACGCGCCAGTCTCCGCGTGCGCTCCGAGCGCCGCCAGCTCGCCCCGGATCTGTGCGGGACAGACAAACATCAGCTGCTGCAACGCCACGCCCTGCGGCAGGGCCAGCGCGCCCGGTTCCAGCAGCTTTCGCCAGGGCAGGTTCTCCGCGGCGGCCATGCCGCTTGCCTCCGCCTCCGGCGGCGGACTGGCCAGGAGCGAACCGGGAGCAGGCTGTGCGGTGGCCGCCGGTTCCACCCATTCCGTAGGAAGGCTGAGCACGTTGGCTTCCAGCCATAGCGGCAGGGCATAGTCAATGCCGCCGCTTCTGCCCGACGCGCCCGCCTCCCCCATGCCCGCCAGGGGAAGGAGGACCTTTTCTGGAATGTTCAGGCTTCCTGTCGCCAGCAGCGCCACATCCGGAAGCACCGCGTCCGGAGCGGTCCATTCCTCCGCCGTCACCGTGCGCAGGAACACCCGCACGCCCGGATACTCCTTTTCAAAGGCAGCGCAGGCCTCGTTGAGCAGCTTGCGGTCGTTCACCGCTCCGGGCATAAGCCATACGGTGAGCGTGCGCATCCGGGGCGGACGCAGCCGCTCGTCCATGCGGTTGCCGTCCCCGCCGCCCAGACTGCCCAGCAGCCCCGGCAGCAGATAGATCAGCGCCGCCGTCATCAGCAGCGACAGAATCAGGCTGGCCCGCCGTCCCCGCACGCCCCTCCCCCCTTTTGCGCAAGATCGCCCAAGGATATGCCGCGACCAAGGCCAACATGCCCGCCGCAGCGCTGGACCTTGGGCCTCAAACATGCTATACTGAATGCAACAAGCTTACACAAGGAGGCACCCGATTCATGATCGCCATCGCCTGTGACCACGCCGGCATCGACCTCAAGCCGCACGTTATCGCCGTTCTGGACGAGCTGGGCATCCCCTACAAGGACTTTGGCACCAACAGCCACGAAAGCGTGGATTACCCCATCTACGGCGCGCGCGCCGCCAACGCCGTCGCCAGCGGCGAATGCAGCATGGGCATCGTCATGTGCGGCACGGGCGTGGGCATCGGCATGGCGGCGAGCAAGGTGCACGGCATCCGCTGCGTTACCTGCTCGGATACCTATTCCGCCAAGATGAGCCGCCTGCACAACAACGCCAACATGCTGGCGCTGGGCGCAAGGGTGCTGGGCAGCGAGCTTGCCAAGGACATCGTGCGCATCTGGCTGATGACCGCCTTTGAGGGCGAGCGCCACGCGCGCCGCGTGGGCATGATCGACCGCCTGGACCGCGGCGAATCCCTCGAATAATCCTCAGGCGGTTTCAAACCGTCCGCAATCGGGTATCACAGGAATATCCCCCGCTGTGGCGAAGGAGGTTTTTCCTGATGACGCGGATTCAGCCGTCTCCCGTTTTGCGCGCCTGCAAGTCGCGCCCGGCCCAGCGCAGGCCGTCGGGGACGGCTGTTTTTGTGCTGACCCGTCAGGCGCGAAGCGCGCTGTGCGAGCGCTTCGGGCTGGAGGATGGCCAGCTGGACCGCGCGCTGGGTCTGCTGGGCGCATCGCGCGTGGAGGGTCCGGACGCACCGGACGGCCCCATCGAAGCGGACGCTGCCGAGCTGCTCGCCCGCCTGGACGAAGGGCGTCTGCCCTGGTTCCTCCATGCCTGCCCGCGCTGGCGGCGCGACGTGTTGCGCCGTTTTCCGCAGCTTGCGGGCTATTTCTCTCCCGCTCCCCCCGCGCCGTACGCGGCGCGCGTGGCCGTGGTCGGCTGCGAAGCGCAAAAGGCTTTTCTGGCCCGCGAGGGCCGGACGGAAGCGCTGACCGTGCGCGAGGCCGCCCTGCGACTGATGCGGGGCGGCGTGCGCCCTGTGCGCGGCGCCCCGTGCGCTCCCGGCGGCCCCGGATGGCTGGAGCGTGTCTTTCTGCGCGCGGGCTGCTCCTCCCTCCCGCCCTTTGTGCCGGAACGCGGCTTCGCGGGCGTGGAGACGGCTTGTTTCTCCCTGGCGGGGCGCGAAATACGCGCCGCGCGTGTGCGCGGAGCCGTCCAGATGGAACGCCTGCTGCGGGCCTTCGGCCCTCACATGCTGCCCTGGCAGGTCATTGAGGTGCTCGTGTGCGCCGGCGGATGCGATCGTGGTTAGTCACGGCGCGTCCGTTCTTTTTTGCATTTTTGATCAGCAGGGAAAACCGATCCCCTCTTTTTTCCGTCTTAGTAGATGAGGGGAAAATCCGCCGGCTCCCGCGCCGGGGAGCGCGCGACCCGTTCCCCCTTGATCCTGCGAAAGGAGCGATCATGTGGATGCCGTAACGTTTCAGGCGGAAGCCATGCGCTGCGAACGGCTGATGTACCACGTGGGCTACTCCATCCTGCACAACGATCAGGATTGCGCCGACGCCGTGCAGGAAGCGCTCACCCGCGCGTGGCAGAAGCAACACACCCTGCGAATTCAATCGCGTTTCCGCCCCTGGCTGATGAAAATTCTGGTCAATACCTGCCGCGACATGCTGCGCCAGCGCCAGAAGATCCGCTTTGTTCCGCTGGAGGAGGAGATTCTTCCCACGGAGTCGCCCGAGGAGCCTCTGCCGCTCAGGGAATGCATCGACCTGCTCCGGCCCGAATGGCGCATCACCGTGCTTTTGTACTATCTGGAAGGATTCTCCGTCGCCGAGATTGCCGATACGCTGGGCGTGCCGCAGGGCACGGTCAAGACGCGCCTGATGAAAGCGCGCGCCCGCCTGAGCGTCCTGCTCCGCGAGGACTGGGAGGAGGGTGAGCAATGAACGATCGTGAGTTTCGCAACCGTCTGAACCAGGCTTTGCCGGACGCGCCGGAGGTTTTCCACCGCGCCATGACCGATACGCTGAAAACCATCGTGCGGGAGGATGGCAGGCGCCGCGCGGCCTCGGCGCGAAAGCTGCGGCGCACGCTGCTCATCGCCGCCCTCGTCACGCTGCTGCTGGCCTCGGCCGCCGTGGCCGCCTATCACTGGAAGCTGTTTGACGCGCTTTGGTTCTTCAACACCCCGCCCGCCAGCGAAGGGGTTGCCCGGCAGGCCCATCTGTTTGAGGGAACGATCAACGGCGTGGAGGTTGCCGTCAACGAGGCCGCCTACGATGGCCGCACCCTCTACCTGATGTGGACCTACCGCCTGCCGGACGTGGACGTGCCGCTGGGCGTGGCCGAGGACGGCACGCCATTGCCGGGACTTACCGAGGAAATCTCGCAACTGTTGCAAAAGTATGACATGCGGCTGTGGACCGAGCGCATCTGGTTTGACGGCAGGGAGGCGGACATGACCACCGCAGGTTCCGGCGGGATGACCACCGGCACCGCCGAGCCGGGCGTCATCGAGGAATATTTCTACCTGCGGCTGGATAAGGACGATGTGTTCCTGGAGGGCAAGGTGGAAGTTGCCTTGCCCATCGGGCCGCCGCCGGAGGGCTTCTATCCGCCTTCCGAGCACCCGGAAATCTTTGACGAAAACATGCGCATGCGCCTGCCCGACGAGGGTGTCATCACCTTTACGCTGGACGTGACCGGCATGGCGGACCGCGTGGTGACCGAGCATCCGTGCATCCCCGTCGCGACGGACCTTGTGACCGCCCAGGTGACCGAGGCCTGCTTCTCGCCCCTGATGACCTACATCACGCTGGACCTGGAGGTCAACCCCGACGCGATGGCCGCCTTCATCGAGGCCAACGGCGACGGCTATTACGACGAAGAGGGGCGGCTTATGTGGCCCTACGGCGGCACGGATGTGTTTGAAGGCTGGCTCTACAGCCTGTCGCTGGTGGACGGTGAGGGCGTGGAGCTGTTCCCGGGGGAGTTTGCGCTTGACGCCCACGGCAACGAAACGGCCGAATTCATCTATCCCGCCCTGTCTCCACTGCCCGACGAATTGTGGCTGGCCCCCGTCGAAGGCGGCGCAGCCGACATGACCGCCGCCGTGCGCGTGCGCTGACGGCATGCCGGCGCCGGGCGGCTGTGCGGGCCTTGCCCGCCCTCTGGCCCTGTACGCCGTTTGTCTCTGGGAAGGAGCCGGGGCCGATGCATCCGACAGCCAAAGTATCATCGCGCTTGGCCCCATGCCATTGTTTTTCTCATCTCGTGCAGCGCTTGATTGGACTCCCCGAAAACGCAACGGGCAGGCGTGGCCCGTTGCGTTTTTCCATACGCTGCGGACTTGAGAACCCGCCTTCGTTTTCGCAGGCTTGCAATTTTCCCCTGATCGGGGTATACTATCCACGGCCAAGATACAATATGCTACAACTGAACCGGCGGAGGGCGTCCCCCCCCTGCCGGACAAAAGGAGTGCCAACCCTCATGAAGCTCTCGGTTTTCAACCCTGTGCTGGGCGACATGCCCTTTGAAAGCGCCGTGCAGTACCTGGCCCAATGCGGCGTGGACGCGGTGGAAATCGGCTGCGGCGGATATCCCGGCAAGGCGCACTGCGACCCCGCTCTCCTCCTGGAGGATGAAGGCGCGCTGTCCGACTTCCAGCGCATCTTGAAGAAAAACGGACTGGAGCTGGCGGCGCTCAGCGCGCACGGCAACCCTATCCATCCCGACCCGGAGATCGCGAAGCGTTTTCGGCAGGACTTTCAAAATGCAGTGCTTCTGGCTGAGCGGCTGGGCGTGAAGCGCATCGTCGGCTTCAGCGGCTGTCCGGGCGGCGGCCCCGGCGACCACACGCCCAACTGGGTCACCTGCGCCTGGCCGGACGATTATCAGAAGATTCTGGAATATCAATGGGAACAGGTGCTCATTCCCTACTGGCGGGAGGCTGTTGCCTTTGCCGCTGCGCATGGGGTAGAGAAGATCGCGCTGGAAATGCACCCCGGTTTCTGCGTCTATAACCCCGAAACGCTGCTTCGGCTGCGCAAGGCCGTAGGACCCCTCATCGGCGCGAACTTCGATCCCAGCCATCTGTTCTGGCAGGGCATCGATCCCGTAGCGGCTATCCGCCGCCTGGGCGACGCCGTCTACTTCGTCCACGCCAAGGATACCCGGCTGGACCCCCTCAACGGCCCCGTCAACGGCATGCTTGACACCAAGCGCTTCACCCGCGAGCAGGAGCGCAGCTGGCTGTTCCGCACCGTGGGCTACGGACACGACGCGCTGGTGTGGAAGGACATCGTATCCAACCTGCGTCTGGTGGGCTATGATGATGTATTGTCCATCGAGCACGAGGACAGCCTGATGTCACCCCGGGAGGGGCTGGAGAAGGCCATCGCCTTCCTCAAGGGCATATTGATGTACGAAAGCAAAAACAACGACGTTTTTTGGGCGTAAACCCGGAAAGGAGCCTACCCAATGGCCAGACTGTTCGGAACCGACGGCGTGCGCGGCATCGCCAACACGGAACTCTCCTGCGACCTTGCCTTTCGCCTGGGGCAGGCCAGCGCCTATGTGCTGGCCAGCGACGTGCACCGTCCCACCATCCTCGTGGGGCGCGATACGCGCCTGAGCGGTGAGATGCTGGAAAGCGCGCTGGTCGCCGGCATTTGCAGCGTGGGCGCGCGCGCAGTGCTGGTGGAGGTGCTGCCCACGCCCGCCATCGCTTACCTGACCCGCTTTTACGAGGCGGATGCGGGCGCGGTCATCAGCGCCAGCCACAACACCGTCGAGTACAACGGCATCAAGTTCTTTGACAAAGACGGCTATAAGCTGCCCGACGCCATTGAGGACCGCATCGAGGAAATCGTGACCGGCGGCATGCCTACCGATTTTGAAATGCCCATCGGCGAGCGCGTGGGCCGTCCCGTGCGCCAGCGCAACGCCACCCGCCGCTATGTGGACTTTGTCAAGGAAACCACCAATGTGCGGCTGGACGGTCTGCATGTGGTGCTGGACTGCGCCCAGGGCGCCAGCTACGAGGTCGCGCCCATGGTGTTCAAGGAGCTGGGCGCGAAGGTGAGCTGCTACTACCATGAGCCTGACGGCACCAACATCAACGACAACTGCGGTTCCACCCATCCGCGCCGTCTGTGCGAGCTGGTGCGCGAGCTGGGCGCGGACGTAGGCTTCGCCTTCGATGGCGACGCCGACCGCCTGATGGCTGTGGATGAACGCGGCCAGCTCATCAACGGCGACCAGGTGATGGCCATGCTGGCCCTCCATCTCAAGGAGCAGGGACGGCTTCGGCAAAACACCATCGTCGCCACGGTCATGAGCAACATGGGGTTGGACATCGCCATGAAAAAGCATGGCGTCAAAATTGAAAAGACCCGCGTAGGCGACCGCTATGTGCTGGAAAAGATGCTGGCTGACGGCTATGTGCTGGGCGGCGAGCAGAGCGGCCACGTCATTCTGCTGGATTACAACACCACCGGCGACGGTCTGATCACCGCCGTACAGGTGATCAGCGCGATGGTGCAGGCGCAGCGCCCCCTGAGCCGCCTGGCCGGGGTGATGCAGATGATGCCCCAGAGCCAGTATGCCGCCAACGTGGATGACAAAAAGAAATATGACTTTGACAAGAACGAGAAGATCATGCAGAAGATCGCGGAGCTGGAGCGAAAATACAAGGACAAGGGCCGCCTGGTGGTGCGCGCCAGCGGCACCGAGCCGCGCGTGCGCGTGATGATCGAGGGCCCCGACCAGCGGGAGATGGACCGCGACGTTTACGCCCTGAGCAAACTCATCGAGCACGAGCTGCGCGGCTGAACGCCCGCGAACATGATTTGCCCGGCCTGTAAAGGGGCCGGGTGCTTTTGTTTCGGGTCCCGGAAGGGATTCCCATCTCCGCCCGTTATATGGGCAAAGGGGGATTGTTCCGATGAAACGAACGCTCGCCGCGCTGGCGCTGGTCATCGCCCTGACCTGCACGCTTCCCTGCGCCCGCGCGCAGGAGGTACCCGAAGATATCCTCCGCTGGATGGCGGAACGCGGCTATGAAAACGAATCCTGGGATTCTCTGCTGTTTGATCTGCCGGACGGCAGTGCCTACGCCTTTTTGCTGAACGATTGGAGCCTGTACGGCTTTCTCCGAAAGGACGGCGCGTGGAGCAACTTTTCCTCCGGCTCGGCCATGGAAGGTCATGCGGACCTGCGCTTTGAGCGCCACCGGCAGGGGCAGTCCCGCGCGGACGGCTCCGCATGGCCGGACGATCTGGGCTTTGACATCGTCAGCGAGGACGGCTCGCGGCTTTCCTACCGCTACGACGGGCAGTGGTTTTCAATCTGCGGCTGGTATGATCCCCAGCGCTATCCCGGCGAGGTGATCGTACAGGGCACGCGGCTGAGCTATTACGAGGGCGGCGCCCAGCCCGTAGCGAGCGTGGCCGCGGGAGACGGGCTGCATTCCTGGATCGGGGATTTCAGGTGGCACCCCGCCACGCCCGCGGAGGCGCAGGCGCGGGAGAGGCTGCTGGAGCAAAACGTGCGGGACGCCTTTGCGGGCTATACGCTGCAAAGCTATGACCCATACAATTCCGGCACGGGGGTCAATGCGGCCTACCTGCGCATTTCGGACGGGATGCTGGCCATCCGCCGCGCCACGTTCACGCTGGAGGGCGAAACCGTAGTGGATTCCATCCCCGTGCCGCTGTCGGAAACGCTGCTGGCCCGGCTGGAGACGGAGCCGGTCTCCGATCTCATCGACGCCAGCGGCTGGGGCGATACTTTTCTGACGGACGATGCGCTCGACACCGGTCGCCTCCCGGTCGCGGGCACGGTGCTTGTGTCCGATTTGCAGTCCGGCGGCCTGGTGCTGCTGGTGGAGGATGCCGCGGGAGACCGCCGCCTGCAGGTGATCGCCCTGAACGACGACGGGACCTACCGCCAGAGCTGCCTGACCGCCCCGCTGCCCCCGGACACCACGCTGGACCTGTTCCACACAACGGACGGCGAGATCAACTTTTCCTGGGACGAACAGCATGCGCAGGCGGGCTATGCGCTCGGCCCCGACGGCGAATGGCGGCTCGAATGGGCATGGATTCCTGGCGAAGCGGGAACCCTTGAGTACTCATGCCGCTTCTGGGGCTTTTCCGTATGGCCGCAGAAGGAGGAGAACGACGGTATGTTTGTGGGCGATCTTGCGCAGATGGTCCTTGACGGCGCGGACCTCACCACCCTGCCGGGGACCAGGGAGGCGCTTGCCGCGGCCCTGAACCGCGACGGCTGGGCGGTGGTGCGCAACCCCGACCCCGCCGACCGCCTGCACCTGCGCGTGCAGCCGGACCGAAGCGCCGAATCGCTGGGCAAGTTCTACAATGGCACGCCCCTTAGCGTGCTGGGGCAGGAGGGCGACTGGACGCGGGTCGCGCTGGGGCTGGACGGGCCGGAGGGATGGATGATGACGCGCTATCTGGCCTTTGGCAGCGAGATGGATGGGGTCGAACCCGTTTTCCCGCACTTGATGTATGTATTGGAGCTGGAAGATCGCCAGCCCGCCTATTCCGCCCCGCGCGAAGGGCCGGAAAAGGAGCTGGCGGGGGCCATTTCCGTTGTAGGCGTCGTCGAGGACGAGTTTTACATCCTCCTGACCGACCTGGGCGATGCCGGCTACGTGCCGCAGAGCTGGCTGTGGGAAGGCAACGGCTGACGAAGGGAGCGGATTTGCGTGAAAAAAGCACTCCGCGTCCTTTGCGCGGGGCTGGCCTGCTGCTGCCTCCGGACCGCGCCGGCCTTCGGCGAACAGATCTCCCGGCCCGAGGCGGCGGCCTTCTTTCCCGGCTACACGCTGCGGACCTACGGAAGCTACCATCCCCAAAGCGAGGTCTATGCCGACTACAGCCGCATCGAGGATGGCGTTCTCCATGTAAGGCGCGCAGTGTTTCCACCGGACGGCAGACAGCCGCAGGTTGAGGACTGTCTGCCCGTGCCGCTGTCCGGGGAACTGCTTCGGCGGCTGGAACGCGAGGGCTTTGACGCCTTGCTGGAGGCCGCGCCGCAGAGCGAACTGTTTCTGACGGACGCCGCCTTTGACACATCGATCCTTCCCGTCACGGACCGGGTGCTGGACAGCTGCCTGCAAACGCGGTCGCTGATTTTGCTCACGCAGGATGCGCAGGGCGTCCGCCGCCTGCAAATCGTAACGGAAAGCGACGGGCGGTACGCCGTGGCCCGATCGCCTGCCCTGCCTCACGACGCGCGGCTGGACCTGTCAAACACGGGAGACGGCGGCCTGTGCCTGCGATGGGACGATGCGCACAGCCTCGCATGCTACCGTCTGTCGGCGGACGGAAGCTGGGTTTTGACCTGGGCGCAGTTTTTCAGCGCGCCTGCCTTTGATTTCGAGAACGGCTTTTGCGGGATCTGGTGCTCCCGCGCACGGGATGACGGCAGTACGACCGGGCTGACGGTCGGCACGCTGGATGGCGCCCGCCTGCTGGAGGATGGCGTGGACGGCCTTCCCCGCAGCGAGGACGCGCTGCTCGCTTCTCTCCGTCGCGAGGGCTGGGCCGTGGTCCGCGCGTCCTCGGCGACGCTCCGCGCCTGTTCCGACCGGGACGCGCCGTCGCCGGGCGCCCTCTTCTGCGGCACGCCCGTGCGCGTTCTGAACGAAGCGGAGCAATGGTGCGAGGTGACAGTGGGCACGGATGACCATCTGTCGGGCTGGGTTCCCAGCGAACAGCTGGCCTTTGGCGACGATATGGACCGGGTCAAAAGCGCCTTTCCCCAGAAAAACCTCCGCGAGGAATACCAGGGGCGTCCCCTGTACGCTTCCCCCGACATGCAAAGCACCTCCCTGCCTGAGGAAGGCGCGTGGCTGGTGGGAACGGCCGGGGATAGCCTGTACATCCTTCTGACCCGCATGGGGGAAACGTTCTTCGCGCCGCAGGCATGGTTTGAAGAAGGGCACGGCTGACAGGCCGTGCCCTTCTTCTTCTCTTCCCGCTGCCTATTCGATGCGGTTCAGCCATTCGTCCGCCGCGCCAAGCAGCGCGGCGGGTTCGTTTTTCACCCGGCCCTCCGCCGCCATGCGCCACAGGGCTTCCAACAGGCGGCCCATCTGCCGCGCAGGCACGCCCCGCGCGGCCAGCAGCGGCATCAGCGCGTCCCCGCCGACGGCCAATTCCCTGAGCGACCACGGCGCATCCCCAAGCGCAACCAAGGCTCCCGCCGCGCGCGCCTCAGCCGCCGCGTCGCCCAGCGCCTGGAAAGCGGCAGACGCGTAGGCCGCCGCGTCGCGGCCCAGCTTCACCGTTTCAAAGGCGCCGCCCTGCTCCGTCGCAAAATAGCGTAGCGCCGCCGCATAATGCGCGGCCAGCGCCGCGTCGCGGGTAGAAAAGCGCAGGCGCAGGAGTGCGCTTTGCAGGGCGGGCGGCTCCAGCCTCCGCAAAAGCAGCGCAAGCCGCCCCGCCAGCGGCGCGACCTCCCAGTCGAGGGGCGCCAGGGCGGCTGCCGCCTCTCCGTCATAGGGCGCGTCCACCAGACAGGGCCATGCCCCGCAGTCCCGCAGGGTTTTGAGCCCGCTGGCCGTAGCCGGAGCGCGGCGTCTGAGCATGGGATAGCGCAAGTCGGCCAGAAGGATCTTCTGCCATTCGTCGCGCAGGCGCTCGCAGGCGATGTCCCTGAGCAGCAGCGCGTGCCGTGCGAGGCTGTCCAGCAGCGCGGGGGTGGGCGCAAGGTCCAGCTCGGCCTGAAAGCGCGCCGCCCGTAAAATGCGCAGCCCGTCGTCCCGGAGCACGCGGTCCGGGTCGGGGGTCACGGTATGCAAAACGCCCTGCTCCAGATGCCTCTGTCCCCCCGTGGGGTCGATCACCGGCCCCAGCGCGCCGTCATGCAGACGGCGATAGAGGGCGTTGACGCTGAAATCGCGCCGAAGCGCATCCACACCGAGGTCCGTGGTGAAGCGCACGGCGTCCGGCCGATGGCCGCAGCGGTAGCTGTCCTCGCGGAAGGTGGTGTACTCGGCCATGTGCCGCGCGCCGTCCACGTCCGTCACATGCAGCTCCACCGTTCCGAAATGCGCAGCGCGCAGCACCGCGCGCACCTCCGTGCCCTCACACAGCGCCATCACCCGCTCCGGCCGCGCCGGGCCGCACACGTCCACGTCGGACAGGGGCAGGCCCATCAGCGGGTTGCGCACCGCGCCGCCCACCAGGTAGACCGGCTCCCCCGCCCGCTCAAAAACGCGCGCCACGGCCAACAGCCATGGCGCGCCCGTCAACGCATCGTTTTTCATCGCCGCTCGCACAGGCGCTCAAACTCGTCCAGTTCCGCCCGGAACACGTCCAGCGCGCCGCGCCAGTAATCCGCGCTGGCCACGTCGATGCCCACGCCCGCCGCCACGTCGCGCACCAGACCGCTCCCGCAGGAGGCCAGCAGGGCGTCGTACTGGGGCATGAAGGAAGCGCCCTTCTCCAGATATTTTTTGAACACGCCCAGACCGAACAGGTGGCCGAAGGCATAGGGGAAGTTATAGAAGTGCAGGCCCACGCTGTAATAGTGGCTCTTGTTGATCCACATGCCGGGGTGCAGCGCATCGGGGTCCAGGCCGTCGCCGTAGCTCTCCCGCTGCGCATCCAGCATCATGCGGTTGAGCTCGCCGGGGGTGGGAATATGGGTCTTTCGGGCTTCAAACACCGCGCTTTCAAACAGGAAGCGGCTGTAGATGTCCACGATGACCTGCGTGGCCTCCATCAGGCTGTTTTCCAGAAGCGCAAAGCGCGTCTCGTCGTCGGCGGTCTTGCGCACCTCATGGCTGAGCAGCGTTTCGTTGAAGATGGAAGCCGTCTCGGCAAGGGGCATGGGCGGGTCGGCCATCAGCACGGGCACGCGCTCCAGGCACACGTTGTGCCAGCCGTGTCCCAGCTCATGCGCCAGGGTGCTCACATCGCTGAAGCTGCCCACGAAGTTGGTCAGCACCCGGCTGATCTTCATCTGGTGGAAGCCCGCGCAGAACGCGCCGCCCTCCTTGCCCTCGCGGGGATAGAGATCAATCCAGCGGTTCTCAAACGCCTGGTCGATGAAGCGGCCCATTTCGGGGTGTACCTGCGAAAAGACGCGCACCAGCAGCTCCCGCGCCTCCTCTGCGGTATACCGTTTGGTATCCCGTCCCATGGGCGCGAACAGGTCATAGAAGGGCAGGCCGTTCGCATGCCCCAGCAGCTCCGCCTTTTTGCGCAGGTAGCGGCGGAAATCCGGCAGCGCCTCGCGAATGGCGGTCCACATGGCGTCCAGCGTCTCGCGGTCCATGCGGCTTTCGTCAAGCTGCTGCGTGAGCACGTCGGGGTAGCCCCTGGCCTCGCACATGGTAAGCGCCTCGCCCTTGATGCAGCTCAGGCAAAAGGCCATGGGCGTTTCAATTTTCCGGTAGCTGGCCAGCTCCGCCTCATAGGCGGCCTTGCGCACAGCCGGGTCCGGGTCGTAAGCCATGCCGCGCACCGCGGGCAGGGGCTGCGCCTTGCCGTCCAGCTCCACCGTATGCATACCGATGAGCCGGTCGCGCAGCTTGGAAAACGCGTCTCCCCCATCCAGCGACATGCGAAGCATCCACTTTTCCATCTCCGCGGGCAGCATGTGCGCCGACTGCCGGGCCATTTCCCGCAGGATGAAGCCGTTTTGCCGCAGCGTCTCGCGGCATTCGACCAGCTGATCCAGGCCGCTCACGCCGCCCACGTGGCGCACGCAGCGGCTCTGGCAGAGCTGCACCTCGACCATCAGGGCGCTGAGCTCGTCCATCAGACGGAGCGCTCCCGCGTTTTCCGCATCCGCCGCCAGCGTCAGTTCCGCATAGCCGAAGGCCCGGCTCAGGCGGTTGGTCATGTCCTCCAGGCAGGCGACCATCGCCTCCAGCCGGTCCTCCTCCGGACGGTCCTGCGAGAGCAGGGCTTCCATACCCTCCGCCGCCGCGCGGATCGCGTCGACATCAGCCCGCAGGGCCGGATCGTCAAACCCCTGATAAAATACGCTCAAATCCCAGGTTCCGTCGTTCACGGATTGCGCCTTCCTTCCCAAAAAGCCGTTATTTCTGCGCTTCGTTTTGCTTGAGCTTGCTCTCCTCCAGAGCCAGCAGGCAGGTTTCCTTGCTGCGCTCGATATGCTTGCGCATCAGCTTTTCAAAGGATTCCAGGTCCTTCTGCTCCACGTAATCCACCAGCTGATGGTGCTCGCGGTGCGCCGCGTGTCGCCGCGTTTCCCGCGCGATGGACAGTGCCGAAAAACGCGTGATATACTGATCCTGCCCCTCGATGACGCGCAGGATGCGGTTCATTTTGGACAGCCGTGTCAGCTGCGTATGGAAGGCGCGCGCGCGCGGCGAGAGCGCCTCAATGTCCCCCGCTTCGTCAAAGCCGTCCATCTCACGAAGCAGCGCGCGCAGCGAGCGGATGTCCTCGGCCGTCGCATTCTGGATAATGGCAGGCAGCGTCAGCATCTCCAGGGCGTTTCGGATGGTGTAGATCTCCTCCACATCCGCGATGGTGAAGGCGCGCACCACCACGCCCCGCCGGACCACGTATTCCACCAGCCCGTCGCGCTCCAGCTTGCGCAGGGCCTCGCGCAGCGGCGTGCGGCTGATGTGCATGCGCTCGGCATATTCGGTTTCCACAATGCGCGAGCCCGCGGGGATCTCCCCGGTGACGATCGCGTTTTTCAGGGTTTCGTATGCCACCTCGCGTATCGGCTTGCTTTCCATTGACGGGGCCAGACTCATCGGTACCATCAGGCCGCCTCCCTGTACTTTCTTTGTATTTCTTTTTCATTGTAGTACGGGGTGCGGCGGATTGTCAAGGCTGGATTGGATGCAGCCGAAAACGGCCCCCGTTCGCGGAACGGGAGCCGGTATGCAAACGCGGACGAGCCGCGGAGTTTTTTGTCGCGCCCGGAAGCGGAGGGAACGCCGCGCGGGGTCAAAGAGGCGCAAAACCGCCCAAAAAGCAACCGCCGCACAGCCGGAACCATCCGGAGCAGGTACCGTATCTCTTGCGCAAGAGCTTCCCTTCGCACCGCTTCCGCAGCGCATTTCGTCTTGATCGACGATGTAAGGATACCAAATGATTATGGCGGCGCTGTGAACAGAAACGGAACAATTGGAGAATAACGGCATGTGGGCGCGTGAAGAGCAGAAGCAGGCATCATGGATTGACGCACACATGTGTCACGGCTCCAATGAGGCGGCCATCCTGAAGGATGGGGCTGCCGCTCATGCCCTGCACGATGCCGCCCGTGCGCTCCAGAAGCTCCGGGTCGGTCACGCGCAGAACCATGCTGCGCTGCGCGGGCTGGGACTGGCGCGCGACCTCGACGATTTCCACATCGTACTCACGCATGCCGTCGGTCCCCACGGTGGAAAGGATGGTTGCGGGGCCGGTGTGCACCGCGTCACGCCGGCCGATGGGCACGCCGTCGGGATAGAGCGGATGCTCCGGAATCTCCTCCAGCTCCCCGTAGATGCCGTACTGGTTGTTGAGAAAGATGTCGCCAAGCACCCGGTTTTCCCTCAGAAAGCTGCCCTTGAGCTCGCCCGGAAAGCCGGCCTCGCCCTTTCGGACGTCCACCACGTCCGCCTGCATGATCTGCCCCCGGCCCACGGTGAGCACCTGCTGGGTGTCGCTGTCGGTGATGGCGTGCCCCAGCGCCCCGAAGCGCGCGTCGCCGCCCTCCTCCAGCGCGCCGTAGAAGGACAGGGTTCCCACGCCCGCGGTGCTGTCGCGCACCCAGGCGCCGATGCGGTAATCGCCGCTCTGGCCGTCGCGCTGGGGGGTGAGCGTCACCTCCAGCGTGCTGTCGCCCCGGCGGATGGTCAGGGGCAGCGGCGCGTCGCCCATGGCGGCCACCATCTCCGTCAGCTGCGCGGCGCTTTCCAACGGTTTGCCGCCCACCCGGGTGATCAGGTCGCCCGCCTTCACCCCCGCCAGGCGCGCGGGGCTGTAGGCGCCGCTGAGGTCGCTGGTCCCCACCACCAGCACGCCCTGGGTATGCAGCGCCACGCCCACCGCCTGCCCGCCGGGATAGAGGCGCAGGTCGTCGCTGATGTCGATTTCCACCTCGCGCAGGGGCAAAAGGCCCAGAAAGCTGATGGTAGCGGTGCTGATCCCGGCGCTCTCCTCCAGCGTCTCATCCAGAGATGCGCCGGCGGACACATCCTCCCCTGCCTCGACGGTCAGGGGAAAGGGCGCCTCCAGCACGGCCCGCTGACCCACGGCCACGCTGAGCCTGTCGGGCAAAGTGCGGAGCAGCTGCGCCTGCGGGGAAAAGTACACCACGAGCAGAAAGGCCGACAGCAGCCAGCCGATGGTTTTTTGGAGCCGGGTGGGTGGTTTTCGCATGAAAACGCCTCTTTCTGATCTTGCTTCGCAGGGAAGTGTTTGCAGAAAGAGGCGTTTTTCATCGTGGTAAAGTTTGTGGTTTTTGAAAGCCGCTTCAGACGGAATGCTTCACGCGGTCGCGTTCCTCAGCGCGCTTGCCATTGTTGAAACGGTCCAGCGTGCCCACCAGATAGCCCGTGATGCGGCGGATGCGTTCAAAGGCATGGCCGTTTTCGCTGCGTCCGCACTTGGGGCAGGTATCGCCGATGATGCCGTTGTAGCCGCAATCCGGGTCGCGGTCCACGGGATGGTTGATGCTGCCGTAGCCGATGCCCACGTCATGCATATAACGGACGACCTTCTCAAAGGCGTCCAGATTCTTGGTGGGATCGCCGTCCATCTCGATATAGCTGATATGGCCGGCGTTGGTCAGCGCGTGATAGGGCGCTTCGATGGCCAGCTTCTCAAACGCGCTGATGGGGAAATACACCGGCACATGGAAGGAGTTGGTATAATACTCGCGGTCCGTGATGCCGGGGATGACGCCGTACTTCTCGCGGTCAATGCGCACGAAGCGACCGCTGAGGCCCTCGGCGGGCGTAGCCAGACAGGTGTAGTTGAGCTTTTCCTTCTGACTGAGGTCGTCGCAGTATTTGCGGATAAAACCCACGATCTCCAGGCCCAGGTTCTGGCTGTTGGGGTCCTCGCCATGATGGGTGCCGCGCAGGGCCTTGAGGCACTCGGCCAGGCCGATGAAGCCGATGGAGAGGGTGCCGTGCTTGAGCACCTCACGCACGCTGTCGTTCCAGTCCAGCTTTTCGGAATCCAGCCACACGCCTTCACCCATGAGGAAGGGGAAGTTGTAGACCTTTTTGTTGGCGATGATTTCAAAGCGCTCCAGCAGCTGCTCATGCACCAGGTCCAGCGTGCGCTCCAGCTCCTCGAAGAACCACTGCACGTCGCCCTTGGCCTTGATGGCGATGCGAGGCAGGTTGATAGAGGTGAAGGAGAGGTTGCCACGGCGGGGGCAGATCTGCCGGGTGGGATCGTAGACGTTGCCGATGACGCGGGTGCGGCAGCCCATGTAGGCGATCTCGGTTTCGGGATGGCCCTCCTTATAGTACTGCTTGTTGAAGGGCGCGTCCACGAAGCTGAAGTTGGGGAACAGGCGCTTGGCGCTGGTGCGGATGGCCAGGCGGTACAGGTCGTAGTTGGGATCGCCGGGATTGAAGCTCACGCCTTCCTTGACGCGGAAGATCTGGATGGGGAAAATGGGCGTCTCGCCGTTGCCGAGGCCCGCCTCGGTGGCCAGAAGGACGTTTCGCATCACCATGCGGCCCTCGGGCGAGGTATCCATGCCGTAGTTGATGGAGGAAAAGGGCACCTGCGCGCCCGCGCGGCTGTTCATGGTGTTGAGGTTGTGGATGAGCGCCTCCATGGCCTGGTAGGTGGCCTTGTCGGTCTCCTTCTCGGCATGCTCGCGCACAAAATCCAGAACGCGGGTATCCGTTTCCTGGCTGGCGGCGGGCATGGCCTGAGCGATCTTCTGCATCAGCGCGCGGTCATAGTCGGGGTCAGCGGCCAGACCGGGCTTTTTGCCGGTTTCCTGCTCCAGCTCCTCCAGGATGCGGGCGGCTACGCTTGCCGCGTCCTCGACGTCGCCCAGCAGCTCCAGCGCGCGGGCCAGGTTGTCGCGGAAGCGCTTGAAATAGGTCTTTTTGACGCCCGGCGCCATGCCGTAGTCGAAGTTGACCACGCTCTGGCCGCCGTGCTGGTCGTTCTGGTTGGCCTGGATGGCGATGCAGGCCAGCGCGGAATAGCTGTAGATGTCGTTGGGCTCGCGCAGCACGCCATGGCCTGTGGAGAAACCCCCGCTGAACAGCTCCAGCAGATCGATCTGACAGCAGGTGGTGGTCAGGGTGTAGAAGTCCAGATCATGGATATGGATATCGCCGTCGCGGTGCGCCTGCGCGTGCCGCGGATTGAGCACGTACATCTCGTAGAACTGCTTGGAGCCTTCCGAGCCGAACTTGAGCATGCTGCCCATGGCGGTGTCGCCGTTGATGTTGGCGTTCTCGCGCTTGATGTCCGAGTCAATGGCGTCCTTGTAGGCGATGTCCTCGAAAATCTTCATCAGGCGGGTGTTCATCTCGCGCACGCGGCTGCGCTCCGCGCGGTAGAGGATGTAGCTCTTGGCCGAGCGCACAAAGCCGCGCTCAATGAGCACGCGCTCCACCACGTCCTGCACCTGCTCCACGGAGGGCACGGCGGGCAGGCTTTCGTCCCGCTCGATTTCCTGAACGACGACGCCGGCCAGCTCCTGTGCCGTCTCCTGCGATTTCTGGCTGCCGCTGGCCATGAAGCTCTTTTCGATCGCCTGCTCGATCTTCTCCTGATCAAAGGGAACTACGCGCCCGTCGCGCTTTTTAATGGATGTAATCATATGCCCGACGCCTCCATAAATTGTTACATAACGTGTGGGCCGCCTTCTCCCCAAGACAGGGGGTTTTTGAGCGAGCACCACCATTATATTGTGCTTATCGGATAAAGTCAACACTAAATATTGATTTGAAATATGTAATGTTTTCCAGTTTGGACGACGATGAAGCTGTCGAAAAACGCGGTATCGCGCGAAAATACATGCTTTTGTAACATTTTCCACATGGTTTTCCATGCCGAAAAAAACTTTTCCTTATCTTTTCCTTGCCCATAGGAAGACGTATGGAACCTTTGAGGAAGATGCGAGGAAAACCCAGGGCTGCCCGCACGGTTTTCCTCTTGTTTTCCACATTCAGCGGCCCGATTTTTCCATATCTCTGCCGCAAAGTGCCGGTTCCCAGGCATTTTCAAATCCGCCTCTTCCCCGGCCAAAAACGAATCCCAAAGCATCCGTCGCCGGGTTTTTCCAGCAGCTTCCAGCAGGTGGCAAAAAGCGGAGCGTTTGCAAACGCCCCGCTTAAGGCGCCGAAAAGCGCCCGGAGGAATCTGACGGCCCGCTTTGATGCCGGGCCGTTTTGCTATTCGCCCATGATCCGCGCCAGAAACGCCCCGATCTCCTCCCAGGCGGCCCGGCTCTCCGGCAGCAGGTCCAGCGAGCCCTGGAATACAT
>CALVNG010000006.1 GCA_944349545.1 uncultured Eubacteriales bacterium | reverse complement strand
AGCAGGCTGGTTTTCACATAGCCGCGGATGACGCGGTTGTAGTAATCCAGGCCCTCGATGAGCGTCCAGCCGTCCTCGTCCTCGCCCAGCACATGCACCGCTGCGGACGCGCCGTTGATGAAGCCGCCGAGTTTGTCGTCGTTGACCTTCTCGCCGCCGGGGGTTACGCGGGGATAGATCTCCTCGCGCTGTCCCGCATCCAGCACGGTGATGGGCCGCTGCAGCAGCTCCCAGCAGGCCTCCTCGTCGGTGATGTCGTAGGCGAAGTCCTCTCCGAACCACGTTTCGCCCGTCTCAAAGCCTTCCAGCCATTCCTCCACGGTTTTGGCCGAGGCGCGGGGCAGGCAGCCCAGCATGAGGACGCTCAAAAGCATGAGCGCAGTGCATCGCTTCAGCATTCGCAGCATCGGGGGGTACTCCTCCTTCGTACAGAATCGTTTATCGCTGGTCCTTCTGCCGCAGCTCCACGCGGCGGATCTTGCCGGAGATGGTCTTGGGCAGCTCGCTGACAAATTCGATGATACGGGGGTACTTGTAGGGCGCGGTGGTGCGCTTGACGTGCTCCTGCAGCTCCTTCTTGAGCGCGTCGCCCGCCTCCCAGCCGGGCTTGAGGACGATGGTGGCCTTGACCACCTGGCCGCGCAGCTCGTCGGGCGCGGCGGTGATGGCGGTTTCCAGCACGGCGGGGTGTTCCAGCAGCGCGCTTTCCACCTCGAAGGGCCCGATGCGGTAGCCGCTGGACTTGATCACGTCGTCGGCGCGGCCCACGTACCAGTAGTAGCCCCATTCATCGCGCCAGGCCACGTCGCCGGTGTGATACAACCCGTTGTCCCAGACGGTCTTGGTCAGCTCCGGGTCCTCGTAGTAGCCGGAGAACATGCCGATGGGTAGCGCGTCGTCATCGGTGTGGATAACGATCTCGCCTGTCACGCCCGGCGGGCAGGAGTTGCCCTGATCGTCCACCAGGTCCACGTCGAAGATGGGGCTCGGCTTGCCCATGCTGCCGGGACATACCTTCATGAAGGGGAAGGTGGCCAGCGTGACCACCAGCTCCGTCTGGCCGAAGGCCTCCAGCAGCGGGATACCGGTGCGCTTGAGCCATTCGGCGGCCATGTCGGGATTGAGCGGCTCGCCCGCCACAGCGCAGTGATGCAGATGGCTCAGGTCATAGCCGGCGAAGTTCTCCTGCAGCATGTAGCGGTACATCGTGGGCGGGGCGCAGAAGGTGGTCACGCCGTAGGTGCTCATCTGCCTGAGGATGTCGCGGGCGATGAAGCGCTCAAAGTCGTAGACAAAGACCGCGCTGCCCGTGAGCCACTGGCCGTAGAGCTTGCCCCACACGCTCTTGGCCCAGCCGGTTTCCGAAATGGTGAAGTGTAGTCCGCCGTCCTCGCACTGCTGCCAGTACAGGCTGGTCACGATATGGCCCAGCGGGTAGTAATGGTCGTGAGTGACCATCTTGGGCATGCCGGTGGTGCCGCTGGTGAAGTAGAGCAGCAGGAGGTCGTGGTTGTGGGGATAGTCTTCGCCCGTGGGCTTGTCCCACACGGGGCTTTGCAGGGGCATTTCCTTCTCATAGCTGTGGAAGCCCTCGCGCTGGCCGCGCAGGATCATCACATGCCTGAGGCTTTCGCATTTCTGCATCGCCACCTCCGCGCTCCTGAGCACGCCCTCGTCCTTGTGGGAGATGACGATCATCTGGATGCGCGCGGCATCCACGCGGTAGAGCACGTCCTTTTCGGTCAAAAGATGGGTAGCGGGCACGCCCACGGCGCCCAGCTTGTGCAGGGCCATCAAAATGGGCCAGAATTCAAGGTGGCGGCGGAGAATCAGCATCACCTTGTCGCCCTTGCGAATGCCCATGGATTTGAACAGGTTCGCCGCGCGGTCGCTTTCCTCTTTCAGCTGTCCGAAGGTATAACGGATGCAGACGCCGCTTTCATCCGTCCACAGAACGGCCAGCCGGTCCGGCTCCTCCTGAGCGATACGGTCGGCCACGTCGTAGGCGAAGTTGAAGCTCTCCGGACGGGTGATGCGGAACTTCTTGTTGAAATCATCGTAGGTGGAAAAGGTCGTGGGGCAGTTGAGATAGTCGTAGCAGATCGGTTTCATCACGCCTTCGCCCCCTCTTTGATCACGACCGCAATGAAGCGGCAATCCCCCTCCACGGCGTACATCACATGGGGCAGGCTGGAATCATAGTACAGACTGTCGCCGGGCTGAAGATACAATTCGTTTCCGCCCAGCACGATCTTGAGCGTGCCCTCCAGCACGTAGTCAAATTCCTGACCCTCGTGGCTGTGGGCCTGCTTCTGCGTTCCGAGCGCGTCCTCTCGCACGGTCACCATGAAGGGTTCGGCCAGCTTGTCGCGGAAGTTGTAGGCCAGGTGGTGGTATTCGTACTGCTGACGGCGGTTGAACTTGAGGCCCTGACCGCGGCGGGTCAGCACATAGCCGTGCAGTTTGGGGCTTTCGCCGGTCAGAAGGTCGCTGATGTCCACGCCCAGCACCTCGGCGATATTGAACAGATGGGAAAAAGAAAAATCGCGCTCGCCCGTTTCGTAGGCCAGGTATTCGTCCTTGTCAATCCCGGCCCGGTTGGCGACCTCCTGGGCACTCAGGCCGGAGATATCGCGCAGATCACGGATACGTAGCGCAATGAGGCGCAGTTGTTCCCGGTTTTCCGTCATGACAGATCCCTCCACGCGGCGCGGAATACGCCGCTTCAATATAAATAAGGATATACGAACGAAGCATAACACGTAATAGGGAAAGGTGTCAAGGTTTGTATCCAGGTTTTACATTATGCCGGAGAAGGCGGCGCGAAAAGCGGGCATAAAAATGTTCCGAATGGAATAAAAATAGACCATATCACATCTGGTTGATCTTTTCCGGAAACGTGATATACTAGATGCGGGGAGCATTTCCCCAATGAACCAAGAAATGAGGTGAATGTCCATGACTGTTACCAACCTGGAGCAGCATGCCTATACACTGGAGGCGCTTCGCAAAAAGAAGGGCTTCATCTGCGATATGGACGGCGTGATCTATCACGGCAACCTGCTTTTGCCCGGCGTGCGGGAGTTTGTTGATTTTTTGAAGCGGGAGAACAAGAAATTCCTGTTTCTGACCAATTCCAGCGAGCGCGCACCCAGGGAGCTGCAGCAGAAGCTGGAGCGCCTGGGGCTGGAGGTGGATGAAAAGCACTTCTATACCAGCGCGCTGAGCACGGCGGCGTTTCTCAAGCAGCAGTGCCCCGGCGGAAGCGCCTACGTCATCGGCGAGCCCGGCCTGGTGGGCGCCATGTATGAGGCGGGCTTTACCATGAACGAGGTCAACCCCGACTACGTGGTGATGGGCGAAACGCATGCCTACAGCTTTGAGAAGATTGAGCGTGCGGTGCAGCTGGTGCGCGCCGGCGCCAAGCTGATCGGCACCAACCCCGACCTGACCGGCCCCGTGGAGGGCGGCATCGTTCCGGCCTGTAAGGCGCTGATGAGTCCCATCGAGCTGGCAACGGGGCGGCAGGCCTATTATCTGGGCAAGCCCAATCCCCTGATGATGCGCCACGGCCTGAGCCTGCTGGGCGTATCGCCGGAGGAGTGCGCGATCATCGGCGACCGCATGGATACCGATATCGTCGCAGGCGTGGAGTGCGGCATCGACACCGTGCTGGTGCTCAGCGGCGTGACCACCGAGCATGAGATGCGCAAATTCCCCTACCGTCCCCGCTATGTGCTTAGCGGTGTGGGCGATATCGCGCCCAAGAGCGCGCCGGCTAAGAAAAAGTGACAGGCGTCCAGCATGTCCAAGGATAGCTTCCTTCGGACATGTTTTTTTGTAAATTGTAGGCTTGCTCTTGACAGGCGAAAAACAGGATGTTATAATGTGAACAGTTACTCGATTAACTATACAAGGTGAGAAGCTGTCGTGACCGTTACGATTAAGGATATTGCCAAATCGGCCGGAGTGTCAACTGCTACTGTATCAAATGTGTTGACCCAGAAGAAATACGTCAGCTCCGAACTGGAACAGCGCGTATATCGTGCAATCGAGGAGCTGGGCTATCGCCCCAATCTCTATGCCCGAAGCCTCAAGACCAACCGTTCCTACACCATCGGCGTCCATGTGCCCGATATTGTCAACCCCTTTTTCTCAACCAGCGTCAAGACGATTCAAAAGGAGGCCAACGAAAGAGGCTATCAGATCATGCTTTATGATTCGGATAGCGAAGCCAAAACAGAGGAACAAAACGTAGACAGCATGCTCAGCGCCCATGTGGATGGCATCATCAGCATTGCGCCCCGAATGGAACTGTCCCGTCTGTTTGAAATGGTGGAAGTTCCCTTGGTGATCATGGACCGGCCCCCGGTGGAAACCGATCGCAACGTTGCTTTCATCTATGCCGATAACTATCGCGGCGCCGCGTCCGTGGCAGATTATCTGGTCGGGAAGGGTTACGAGCGGTTTATCTGCCTTGCGGGACCTGTCGGATTGGTCAGCAACGCCCAATCCCGTGTCAACGGTTTTATGGATACCCTGGCCCGTCATGGCGTTTCTCCTGCTCAGTGCGATATCCGCCATGGAGATTTTACCTTCGAGTCCGGGTACGAGCTGATGAAGCAGGTGCTGGAAAGCTATGATCCCGCGCCAAAGCCCGCGGCTGCCTTCGTGGGCAGCGATTTTATGGCCTGGGGCGCGATGGAGGCCCTCAAGGAAAAAAAGGTCAAGATTCCACGGGATATGGGCGTGGTCGGTTACGACAATATCTATTATTCCAGCTTTTTGTATCCTCCGCTTACCACGGTGGAAAACCCCAGCCGGGATATGGCGCTTAACGCGATCAGGCTTCTGCTGGATGCTGTGGAAGATTTAAGAAGCCTCGCGGGCATTTCCGTTACCTTGCGCTCAACACTGATTGTCAGAAAATCATGTTGAGCCGGCGGTTCTTTTTACAGGTTATTTAATCGTTTTATTGCACACGTATCAAATGGTAGGAAGATATGCAAAAAACGTAAATGCCAATTGATGCCAGTCAGTAAAACGTTTAACAATTGAAAGGAGCGTATCTCAAATGAAAAAATCCGGTATCTACAATGCGGAGCTGGCGAAGGCCGTGGGCAAGATGGGCCATGGCGACATCATTCTGATCGGCGACGTAGGCTGCCCCTTCCCCCGTCATGATCAAACCACCTGCATCGACCTGGCGGTATGCGAGGGCGTGCCGCGCGTGGCGGATGTGGTCAAGGCGGTGCTCAGCGAGCTGGTGGTGGAAAGCTATATCGTTACCGATGAAACCAAGTCCGTCAGCCCCGCCGCCTATCAGGAATTCAAGGAAATTCTGGACAAGGAAAACAACAAGGGCAACGCTCTGGTGGAAAAGTGCATTCCGCATGTGGAAATGAAGGACCTGTGGCTCAACGGCGCGCTGAGAGGCGAGGAAGTCAAGGTCTTTGTCCGCACGGGCGAGCGCTGCCCCTACTGCTACATTGCGCTGGTCGCGGGCGTCGATTTCTGATCCGAAGGGATGGCATTTGGACGGGCGCGCGATAACACGCCCGTCCTCCCGATGGAGGGAAGCATATGAACAGATTTGGAACGCTGTTTTCTCAAAAAAAGCCGATCATCGGCATGGTGCACCTGCGTCCGCTGCCCGGATCGGCGCTGTATGATCCTACCGTGATGGACATGGACAGAATTCTATCCATCGCGCGGGATGAAGCCAAGATGCTGGAAGATGCCGGCGTGGATGGCGTACAGGTGGAAAACATGTGGGATATCCCCTACCTGCCGGGCAGGGACATCGGCCCGGAAACGGTCGCGGCTTTGGCGGTGGGCGTTTATGAGGTAAGGAAGCATGTGTCCGTTCCGGTGGGCGCGGAATGCCATATGAACGGAGCGGACCTGGCCATGGCGGCAGCCGTAGCGGCGGGCGCGCGTTGGATTCGCGTATTTGAGTGGTGCAATGCGTTTATCTCGCAGTCCGGCTACATCGAGTCCATCGGCGGGAAGGTGGCGCGCATGCGCCGCTCGCTCGGCGCGACGCAGATCGCCTGCCTGTGCGATGTCAACGTCAAGCATGGAAGCCACTATATCATCCATGATCGCTCCGTGCGGGAGCAGGCCATGGATGTGGAGGCTCAGGATGGCGACGCGGTGATCGTCACCGGCTTTGATACGGGCATGCCCCCTACCGTGGAAAGGATTGACGAGTGCCGCGGAGGCATCAGCCTGCCGATTCTTTTGGGCAGCGGCCTGACCTGTGAGAACGTGCGCCAGCTGCTTTCCCATGCGGATGGCGCCATTGTCGGCAGCTATTTCAAAGAGGATGGGAACTGGAAAAACGCTGTCGATCCGCAGCGGGTAAGCAGCTTCATGCGCGAGGTTGCGTCGCTGAGGAAGGAGCTTGACCGATGAAAAAAATGATTGTTTGCATGGGCAGCGTCAACATGGATCTTTGCATGTACATGCAGGCGATGCCCGCGGTGGGCGAAACCGTGCGAACCGACAACTTTGCTACCTATCCTGGCGGCAAGGCAGGAAATCAGGCTGCCGCAGCCGGGGAACTTGGCGGGCACGTATGCGTGCTGGCCCGCCTGGGTGATGATTCCTTCAGCAGCCAACTGACGGAAGAACTGCGCAAACATGGCGTGGAGGATCGGTATCTGATCTATGAAAAGGGCGCTACCGCAGGCATTGCGATGATCCGCATCGATGCTCAGGGCCGCAATTCCATCTCCTTTACGCCTGGGGCCAATGCGGCCATTTCTCCGGCAGATGTGCGTGCGAATGCGGATGCCTTTGAGGAGGGCGGCATCCTGCTGATCACGCTGGAATTGCCTCTGGATACCGTCCGCGAGGCCATGAAACTTGCCAAGGAGCGGAACATGCAGGTGGTTCTGGACCCCTCCCCGGTGCCGGAGGGCGGACTTCCCGCCGATCTGTGCGCCATGGTGGATTATGCAAAGCCCAATGAGGTGGAAGCTGAGCTGCTCAGCGGCGTACCTGTGAAGGATTTTGAATCTGCCGCAGTGGCGTGCGAGCGTCTCATGAACATGGGAATCGCCCATCCGGTGATTTCCATGTCCGACAAGGGAGCGTACACCTGTATCGATGGAAAGCCGGTTCAGATTGCGCCTGTGAAGGTGAATGCCATTGATTCCACCGCTGCGGGCGACGTGTTCCTGGGAGCGTTTGCGGTTGCCCTGGCAGAGGGAGAGCCCGTGGAGCGGTGTTTGAATTACGCCAATACCGCCGCGGCGCTGAGCACCACCAGAAAGGGAGCGCAATCCTCCATTCCAACGCCGCAGGAAGTGACGGCGGCGCTTTGAGAGGAAAGATAGGCATGCAGGAAAACGAATGCATCTTACGGCTGGAAGGCGTTCGAAAAAGCTTCGGAGGCGTTCAGGCGCTCAAAGGCGTCGGCTTTGAGCTTAAACGTGGGGAAATTCATGCGTTGCTGGGCGAAAACGGCGCGGGAAAATCCACGCTCATCAAAATTCTCACGGGCGTGCATAAGCCGGATGAGGGAAACATCCTGCTCAAAGGAAAGCCCGTGACAATCGCCGATCCCATTGATGCGCGCAAAAAGGGCATCGCGGCGATCTATCAGGAACTTAGCCTGATTGATTCGCTCACGGTGGCAGAAAACATCTTTTTGGGCAACGAACCTACCGCAACCCCCCTTGGCTATTGCAAACGCCGACAGCTTTATGCCGACAGCGACGCGTTTTTGCAGCGCTTCGGCATCCAGATCGATTCCCGTGCGCCTGTGGGTTCGCTGGGCCTGGGACAGAAGCGCATTATCGAAATCGTGAAGGCCCTTGCCATCAACGCGGAAATTCTGCTTCTGGACGAGCCCACCACCGGCATGAGCAGGGCGGAAATCGACACCCTGTTCCAGATCATGGCCAGCCTCAAGGAAAAGAACGTAACCATGATCTACATCTCGCATTATCTGGACGAGGTGTTCCGCTGCTGCGACCGGTCCACCGTTTTGAGAGATGGAATGAATGTGGATTCCTTTGAAATGGACCGGGTGACCGTGCCTGAGCTGGTTCGCGCCATGATCGGCCGGTCGGTCAGCAGCGAGCGCTATCGCCCGGCCGGGGATTTTTCCGCTGCGCCGGTTGCCATGGAGGCGAAGAATTTCCGCACGCAGGCCATGCGACGGCCCGTCAGCTTCCGGGCCCATCGGGGCGAGATTTTGGGTTTCACGGGCATCGTCGGTGCAGGAAAGAGCGAGCTGGCCGGCAGCCTATTTGGGGCCTATGCAGGTGTGGAAGGAGAGCTGCGAATCGAAGACCGTCCGGTACGATTCCGCAGCCCCTATGATACGCGCGCATATGGCCTGGCCCTCATTCCGGAGGACCGGAAATCCCAGGGGCTGCTCCTGGAACAAACCATTGCGGACAACATTGTGCTGCCGCATCTGGAACAGACCGAAAACCGTATGAGGCTGCTGGACGGAAAGAAAAAACGCGCCATTGCCCAGCGCATGGGCGAAACCATGAAGCTTCATCCCATGGACGTCAGCATGGCGGCCGGCAATCTTTCGGGCGGGAATCAGCAAAAAGTCGTCCTTGGCAAGTGGCTCACCGGTGATCCGCAGTTCATTTTGATGGATGAACCCACGCGCGGCATCGATATCGGCGCCAAGGCGGAGATTTACCGCTTCATCACCCAGCTTGCCCAGCGGGATAAAACCATCATTATATTCTCCTCGGAGCTGGAAGAATTGCTCAGCATCTGCGACCGTATCCTCGTGCTTTGCAAGGGCGATATCGCCGGCGAAATGCCTGCCGCGGAGGCGACGGCGGAACGGCTGCTCACATTGGCATTGGGAGGCGCGAACGCATGAATAAAAAGATTCAATCGTCCCGGGGAACGGTTATGAGGCTGCTCAAGGGCGAACTTGGCCTGCTGATCATCCTGGCGGCGTTGTGCATCGTCTTTGGAATCATTTCCCCGTATTTCTGGGTGGAGCGCAACCTGCTCAACGTAACGCGACAGGTTTCCATTGTGCTCACGGTGGCCATGGGCATGCTGTGCGTGGTGCTCTCAGGTGAAATCGACCTTTCCGTGGGCTCCACGGCGGCGTTGAGCGGTATTGCGGCCGCCTGGGTCATGCGTGCAAATGGTTCCATTTTCCTGGGCGTGCTGGCGGCGCTGGCCATCGGCCTGCTGGCTGGCTGGATCAACGGTACGCTGGTCGTGTATGGGCGCATCCCCTCGTTTATCGTCACATTGGCTACCATGGGCATCTTGCGCGGCATCTGCATGGTGTGGACCAACGGAAAGCCCATTTCCAACCTGCCGGAAGCCTTCGCCACAATGGGTGCGGGCTATGTGTTCGGCAGCATTCCCGTAGCCACGATCATATCGCTTGCACTGGTGCTGGTGTTCTATGTGCTGCTGCAGCGCACCAAGCACGGCACCTACATCAAGGCGATCGGCGCCAACCATGAGGCGGCCAAACTGTCGGCCATTCCGATTCAGCGGTACAAGGTGCTGGTGTTTGTGGCCTGCTCCGTGATGTGCGCCGTGGGCGGCCTGATCACCACCAGCAAGCTGCTTTCCGCCCAGCCTACGGCAAACGACGGACTGGAGATGGATGTGCTCAGCGGCGTGATTCTGGGCGGAGCGTCACTAGCCGGCGGCGTTGGCACCGTTGTGGGCACGCTGCTGGGCAGCCTGATCATCGGCGTGATCAACAACGGCCTGAACCTGCTGAATGTCAGCTCCTACTATCAGGATATTGTAAAGGGAATCATCATCATCCTCGCGGTGATGATTAAACGGAACAAGACAAATAAATAAAAAAGGAGGCTACAAACATGTTCCGTAAAATGCTGGTAACCCTTATGGCTCTCGCTTTGGCGCTGCTGCCCGCGCTGGCGTGCGCGGAAACCGAAACCTACACCATCGGTTTTGCTGTATCCACTTTGGAAAATCCCTTCTTTGTAACCATGAAGGACGCCGCTGAGGCCAAGGCGGCCGAGCTGGGCGTGGAACTGATGGTGCTGGATGCCCAGGACAACGCGGAAACCCAGGCCTCTCAGGTGGAGGACTTCATCACCCGCGGTGTGGACCTGCTCATCATCAACCCCGTTGACTCCGACGCGATCGGCACTTCCGTGGTGGCCTGCAACGACGCGGAAATCCCCGTGATCACCGTGACCCGCGCCTCCAACGCCGGCACCGTGGTACAGCATCTGGACATCGACAACAAGGAAGCGGGCCGCCTGGACGCGGAGCAGATGATCAAGGATCTGGACGGCAAGGGCAAGGTCGCCATCCTGGAAGGCACCCCCGGCGCCAGCTCGACCCTCGAGCGCGAGGAAGGCTTCACGGCAGCCCTGGAAGGCACCGAAATCGAGATTGTTACCTCTCTGACCGCCAACTACTCCCGTGAGGAAGGCGCCACTGTGACCGAGGATATCCTCCAGGCCAACCCCGAACTGGACGCGATCTATGCCCACAACGACGAAATGGCGCTGGGCGCCGTGCGCTCGGTGGCTGCCGCCGGCCGCAGCGAGGAAATCAAGATTTACGGCATTGACGCGATCGACGATGCGCTGGCTGCCGTGGAAAGCGGAGAAATGGCCGCTACCGTGCAGCAGCAGCCCGATCTGCAGATCCAGACTGCGCTGGAGAACGCTCTGAAGTATCTCAATGGCGAAACCCTTGAAGAGCGCGTGAACATCCCCCTCAAGCTCATCGTCAAAGAAGAAGAGTAAAAAACACTTTCAAATGACACAAAGCGCCCCGCGGAGCCATCGCTCCGCGGGGCGTGTCTTTTTGTCCGTTCAGCGGCGGTCCACCACGGGGTCGTCGCCCCGGTCGTTGAGATACCGGTCGATGATAAAGCGCGGGCGCGACTTGGCTTCATTGTAGATCTTGCCGGTGTATTCCCCGATCACGCCCAGGGAGAGAAGCTGAATGCCGCCGATAAGCCAGATGGAGGCCAGCGTGGACGTCCATCCCAACACCGCGTGCCCGGCGATCCAGGACACCAGCGTGTAAAGCAGCATCAGCAGCGAAATGATGAAGATGATCACGCCCGCCGTGGTGATGAGGCGCAGGGGCTTGACGGAAAAGCTGGTGATGCCGTCAATGGCGAAGGCCAGCATCTTTTTGAAGGGATACTTGCTCTCCCCCGCGAAGCGCTCGCTGCGGTCATAGGTCACCACGTCGCTCTGGAACCCCACCAGCGGAGCCAGGCCGCGCAGGAACAGGTTGACCTCGCCAAACTGCGAAAGTGCCTCCAGCGCCCGCGCGCTCATGAGGCGGTAATCCGCGTGGTTGTAGGTGATGTCCACGCCCAGCGCCCTCATCAGCCGGTAGAACATCAGCGCCGTGCCGCGCTTGAAGGCGGTATCGGTATCGCGGCGGTTGCGCACGCCGTAGACCACGTCGCACCCTTCCTGATACTTTTCGATGAAGCGGTCCATGGCGTCCATGTCATCCTGCAAATCCGCGTCCATCGAGATGGACATGTCGCAGCGGCCCCGCGCCGTCATCAGCCCGGCCAGCAGCGCGTTCTGATGGCCCCGGTTGCGGCTGAGCTTGACGCCCTCAAACAGCGGATTTTCCTTGTGCAGGGCGCTGATCAGCTCCCAGGTGCGGTCGCGGCTGCCGTCATCCACCAGAAGGACGCGGCTGTCCGGCGAGATCAGGCCCTTCCGGGTCAGCGCGGCCATCTTCTCCACAAGCCTGCGCGAGGTTTCCGGGAGCACTTCTTCCTCGTTGTAGCAGGGGATGACTACCATCAATTTGTCAGCCATTGGTTTGCGTCCTCCTTTACTGTATGGTAAACGCCGAGGAAAGCACCGTCACGGTGGCATCGTTCATGACGGCCTCCGCGCGCACGCGGTAGACGCCCGGCCCGGCCATGGTGCCGTCCTTCAGCCGGCCGTTCCAATAGAGCACCGTGCCCTCCGGATTCATCTGCATGGGACGGGTGCTCTGGCGGTGGCACAGGCGGTGCACCACTTGCTCTTCCTCATCCAGGATACTTACGCTGAGCGCGCAAGGGTATTCATGCCCGATGAAGATGCTCAGCTCACGCCCCCCGGAGGGGTCGAAGGTATCGGCTACGGAGGCGGTCAGGGTCATATCGGCCGCATCCGGCGGAATGCTGATCACGCGGCCCGCATGCACCGTCAGCTTGCCCTGGTCGATGGTGACCAGCTGCACCATCGCGTAGCCGTACACCCCCTCGTCCAGCTCGCCCAAAGTGAGGGTGCGCACCTTTCGGCCTGCGGAGATGGCGCCGGGCTGGTCGCCGTAGGCGGTGAAGCGTTCGGCTTCGTCATAGATGAGCTGCGCGTGCTCAAACTCCCATTTGCCGTCGCGCTGGTAGACCACCTGATAGGCCACGCGCACCGGACGCATGGCGATAAATTCAATGGTGATCTGCCGCGACGAGCGGCTGAGGGTGGTGCCTGAAAAGGTTACGTCCATGATGGGCGCGCGGGCCAGTCCCGTGGGCAGGGGCTGGGAGGCGTCATAGCGGAACACCACAAAATCATCCGACTGCGGATAGACCTGCGGCGTGGAGGCGGCATGGTTGAGCACCAGGTATTCGTAGAGCTCGCTGAGCACCACGCACCCGTCGCGGTTCTGGTCGGCGGGATAGCCGTAGGCCGCGCTCAGGCTCTGCGCCAGCGCCTGCGTAAAGTAGAAGGACCCCTGGCCGGCTATGCCGGAGTCGTTCTGGTCGTCCACGCTCCAGTACCAGCTTTCCTCCAGCGCGCCGCTGGAGGTGAGCACCTTGAAATCATCGCCCAGGAAATGGACCTGCTCCGGCAGCGAGGGCAGGCCCTTGCCGATAAAAGCGCCCGAATTGCACGCGTCCAGAATCAGCACCTTGGTGCCGAGGATCCCGTCGAAGGCTGCTTCCAGCTGGGCGGGGGTTATGCCGTTTTCGGTCTGGCCGTCGCTGAGCAAAAGCATCGGCTCCAGCCCGCTGGCGGGGTCGTATACTCCGTGCGTGGAAAGATAAAGGTAGCAAACATCGTTTTCTCCGGCCGCGCCGAACGCCTTTTGAATCAGGGCGGTCAGCTGATCGACCGTGGTGACCGGGTCAGACGGTACGATGATGGCGCGGAAGGGATTGAGCGCGCCCTGAAAAACCTCCTGCATGGCGTTGACGTTGTTGGTGGAGCTTGGATAGGTATCCGCGCGGGACACGAAGGAATCCACCCCGATGAGCAGCGCGTATTCGTTTCGGCTTTGCGAACCCAGGAGCCGGGAGGCCTCGTCCTGCGTGACGGCGTCGGACGCAGCCCCCGCGCGAGCGGGCGCGAGGGCGAACAGGAATGCCAGCACGCACAATAGCGCGCACAGCCGCCTGACACGCATGAACGTCCCTCCCCTCCCGGTTCAAGCAGAACACAACTCAGAACCTATTGTACACTATTTATCTCCGTTCGTACAGAGCTGCGGCCGCTGCGGAAGAAGTTACAAAATGGGCTAGCGGCTGATGCCCTGCCAGAAGGCGGCATCCTCCTGCGCGAAGGCCTGCGGGTCGCTGGCCGCCTGCTCCTCGGTCACAACGCCCTCCCACAGCACGCGCTGGCCTCCCTCGCCGTCCGGCTCGATGACGCGCACGCACATGCGGTCGTTATAGGTTGTGGTGATGATGGCGCCGGTCTGCCCGTCCAACACCGTCTCCTGGCACTCCTCGCTCACCGCGCTGCGCACAAGGCGCAGGTCGGTCCCCTCCCACCGGTACAGCCAGCGGTGGTGAAGTCCGCCCGCCCAGCCATCGTTGCTGTTGGCCAGCAAGAGCCCGTCTCCGGCCAGCAGTTCGTAGTTGGGCAGGCCCGTGTCATCGCCCGCATCCCAGCCGGCACGCACATAGTTTTCGCCATCCCATACAAAGAAAAGGAACCAGGTGTTGCTGGCGCCCTGGGAAGAGATAACCACGATATCCTCCATACCGTCGAAATTCACGTCCCGGTAGGTTACAAACGCTTCCTCTTCCTTGGAGAGATAGTACAGCGACTGTCCGTTGGACGCTTCGATGCGGTGGATGTACTCGTCGCCGTACATGCCCTCCCGGCCTACCACCTCGGCCAGCGCGGCTGCCGGCAGCAGCGAAAGCACCAGAAACAGCGCGCACAAACGCCTTTTCATGCCTTTTTTCATTTCCTTTCTCTCCTTTGCCTTGCGGCCATATCGTCGTGGGACCATGAAATCCACCGCATCAGTTCATCATCCAGCTCGGAGGAATCTCGGACCTGCACGTGATGTGTGTAGCGCCCCGGCGCGGGGTTGGCAACCGCGAACAGCCGCGGGCTTTCAAGCGGCGCGCTCAGGCCGAAGCTAACCATCAGGCCGCCGCCGCGCCTGCGCGGGCGGGAGGCGAAGAGATAGCCCCGCGGGTCGGAAAAGGTGATCTGCGTCTTTTGCACGCGAAGGGTGCTGGAGGGCCAGCGCGCCATGGTCTGTTCAAAGAGCAGCTCGAACAGGGCCAAGCCCGGTGGCTCGCGGTCAAAAAAGAACAGGATATCATCCGTCACGGGATCTTCCTCCTTCGTGCAGACAGCTCTTTGCCCCCCTGTCAAACCGTTAACAATCAGTATACCAAAAAACCTTGCCTTTGTCACGAAAACCCCGCTTTGAGGATAAGTTTTACGTTTCAGACAAAAGGGGATGCCCCGCATGCCTTGTTTGCCAATTCGCACCTGTGGTATAATAAAAGGAAGAACAAACTTGGGCGAGCCTGCCGTGCCGCCCCGATGGAGGACTCATGAGCGAAGCGCGCAAGCGGACGGTACTGCTGGTGGATGGCTATAGCCTGATTTTCCGGGGCTTTCACGCCCTTCCGCTCCTTACCGCCCCGGATGGAACCTATACCAACGCCGTACACGGCTTTTTCAGTATGCTGATCAAGGCGCTGAGCGAGTACCGCCCGGATGGGCTGTGCGTGATGATGGATATGCACGCCCCCACCTTCCGCCACACGCTCTACGACGGGTACAAGGCCACCCGCAAGCCCATGCCGGAGGAGCTTCGACCCCAGCTGCCCCTGGTGCGGGAAATGCTGGAAGCCATGCATGTGCGCATCTGCGAGCTGGAGGGCTATGAGGCGGACGACCTGCTGGGCACCGCCGCACGCCTGGCCAACGAACGGGGCATCCACGCCTATGTGCTCACGGGCGACCGCGACAGCCTGCAGCTGGTGGGCGGGGAGACGGAAATCATCCTCACGCGCAAGGGCATCACCGAAAGCCTGCTGCTGGACGCGCAGGGCGTTTATGATACCTATGGCTTCACCCCCGCGCAGGTGCCCGACATGAAGGGCCTCATGGGCGATAGCAGCGACAACATCCCCGGCATTCCCGGCGTCGGGGAAAAGACCGCGCTCAAGCTCATCACCGAATACGGCTCGCTGGACGGCGTACTGGAGCACGCGGACCAGGTGAAGGGCAAGCTGGGCGAAAAGCTGCGCGCCGGCCGCGAGCTGGCGCTGCTCAGCCGGG
The DNA here is from genome assembly GCA_944349545.1 of uncultured Eubacteriales bacterium. GTDB lineage: Bacteria > Bacillota > Clostridia > Christensenellales > Aristaeellaceae > Limiplasma. Next base: position 39,665 of record CALVNG010000006.1, on the reverse strand, counting down.
AGCTGGGCACCATCTGCCGCACCGCGCCCCTGGAAATCGACTTCGACGGCTGCCGATGGAACGGGATGGCTTCGGGCGCGCCCCTTTTGGAGCAGTATGGGCTCAAGACCATCAGCCGCAGCATTTCAGCGCTGCTGGGCGGGGAAGCGCCCGCACAGGTGGAGGCGCGCAGCACCGCCGCCAGCCGCCGCGCCGCCGGCAGGGACGCCAGGCCGGCGCCCAAGCCTGCCGTGATGGCCGTGGAGCCGGAGGAGGATTTGCCCACACCCCCGCCTCTATCCGGCGAAACCGTGCTGACCACCGAGGCGGAAATCCGCGCAGCCGCGCGGGCGCTGCTCATGCAAAAGCCCGAATGGCTGGCCCTGTGCCAGACGGAGGCTGAAATCACGCTGCTGGCCCCGGACATGCTGTTGCGGCGCATGCCTATTCTGCGTGACCTCACGGGAGCCGGGCTGTATGACGATCAGATCTATGGCGCCCTGAAGGACCTTTTTTCCGCCGCGCCCTTCGTGGTGCACGGCGCCAAGGCGCTGTGGCGGCTTCTGGACCGTTTCCGCCTGCCCCTGCCAGCGGTCCGGCATGATACCATGATCGCCGCCTACCTGCTGCACACCGCGCAGAAGGACTATTCCCTGCCGCTTTCGCTGGAGGCCGAGCACGGCACGTCGGCGGCTGAATCCCCCACCGCATACGATGTGTACGCGCTGTTCCTCAGGCAGCAAAAGCGTCTGGAAGCGCGGGGCCTGGAGGCGCTGCTTCACGACATGGAGCAGCCGCTTACCCGCGTGCTGTTCGACATGGAGCGGATCGGCTTTCTGGTGGACGAGGACGTGCTCGGTCAGCTGAGCGCCTGGTTCAGCCGCGAGATCGAGGAATGCCGTGCCGCCGTTTACGCCTATGCGGGCGTGGGAGAGTTCAATCTTAACAGCCCCAAGCAGCTGGGCGAGGTGCTCTTTGACAAGCTTGGGCTGCCCGCGCCGCAGAAGAAAAGCCGGAGCGGTTACTCCACCACCGCCGAGGTGCTGGAGGGGCTTGCGCCCTATCACCCCATGATCGAGCCGCTGCTTCGCTACCGCAGGATGGCCAAGCTGCAGAGCACCTATGTCGAGGGCCTGACCAAGCTGCGCGGCAGCGACGGGCGCGTGCATACCACCTTTGACCAGACCGCCACCGTCACGGGCCGTATCTCCAGCCTGGAGCCCAATTTGCAGAACATTCCCATCCGTACCGAGGAGGGGCGCGAGATCCGCCGTGCCTTTGTGGCAGGCGAGGGAAACGTGCTGCTGGACGCGGATTACAGCCAGATCGAACTGCGCGTGCTGGCGCATATGAGCGGCGACTCCGCCATGTGCGACGCGTTCCGGCGCGGGCAGGACATCCATACCCGCACCGCCGCGGAAATCCATGGCGTGCCCATGGACCAGGTCACCCCGGAGATGCGCCGCTCGGCCAAGGCTGTGAATTTCGGCATCGTGTATGGCATCAGCGGCTTCGGCCTGGCGCGCAATGCGCATATCACCCGGCGGGAGGCCGACGGCTTTATCAAAACGTATTTTGAGCGCTATCCCGGCGTGCGCGCCTTCATGGACGCCTGCGTGGAAAAGGGGCGCGCGCTGGGATATGCCGAAACGCTCTTCGGCCGCCGGCGGGAGCTGTTCGAGCTGGCCAGCCCCAACCGCAACGTGCGCAGCTTCGGCGAGCGCGCCGCCATGAACACGCCCGTGCAGGGCACGGCGGCGGATATCATCAAGCTGGCCATGGTACAGGTGGCCCGCAGGCTGGAGGAGGGCGGCTACCACGCGCGGCTGATTCTGCAGGTGCACGACGAGCTGGTGGTGGAATGCCCCATCGGCGAAGCGGACGAGGTCGGCAGGCTGGTGCAAAGCACCATGGAGGGCGTGGTCAGCCTCAAGGTGCCGCTTGTGGCCGAGGTGTCGCGCGGCAGCGATTGGGAGAAGGCGCATTGATTCCGGAAAGGCGGTTTTCCGGATTCAGCATAGAAAGGGGTTCTGCAAATGAAGATCATCGGCCTGACCGGCGGTATCGCCTGCGGAAAATCCACCATCGCAAGCCTTTTGAAAAGCATGGGCGCGTCCATCGTGGATGCGGACGCCATCAACGACCGGCTCACCGCCCCCGGAGGCGACGCGCTGCCGCTGATTCAGGAGGCGTTCGGCGACTTTGTGTTCTATCCGGACGGCACGCTCAACCGTCCGGTCCTCAGCTCCATCGTGTTTCAGAACGAGGACGCGCTGCAGCGGCTTAATGCAGCCACACATCCCCTGATTCAGAAGCACATGCTGGAGGAGATCGAAACCTGCCGGAAAATGGGCGTGCTGGTCGTTGTATTGGATGTGCCGCTGCTTTTTGAAACGGGCCTGAGCAGCCTGGCGGATGTGACCGTATGCGCCTCCGCGCCTGAAGAAAAACAGATTGAGCGCCTCAAAACCCGCAGCGGCCTGGACCGCGAGCAGGCCCTGCGCCGCATTCACAGCCAGTGGCCGCTGTCGGAAAAGGAGCGCCGCAGCGATATCGTCATCCATACCGACAAACCCATGGAGGAGCTGCGCCATGAGGTGCATGACCTCTATCTGCAATGGAGCAAGCCGGAATTTGTCTTTTGAAAGGAACTGCCATGAACTTTCGTCCCGCGTTTTTCCGCAGCCCGGACGATGACGGCGCGCCGCTGGATTACAGCTATGTGCCCTCCGTCAGCGAAGGTCGGCGCAGGCGGCAGGAGCAGGCGATCCATCAGAAGGATTCGCCCGCCGCGCCCATCGTGCGTCACCGCGCCGCCCCCTATGAGCGCGACACGGTGGATATTTACGGTACGCGGGCCCGCAGGGCCGTCCCGGAGGCGGAACCCCGCCGTACCGTGATGAAAAAGCTGCCCTCCGCAGCCGACGGGCCTGCGCCCGCGCAAAGCGTCGCCTATCCCGAGGACTACGCCATCCCCGAAAACCCGTTCGATCCGCCTCCGGAAGCGCCCCGGCCGCCCCGCCGCGCCCGGAGCGCCAGCCCTGCGTCCCGGGACGGAGCGAAGGCCTCCGAGCCCAAAGAGGCTTCGAGCGCCGGCATGCCGGTGACGACCAGTGTGGACAAGCCCGGAACGGGAGCGCGCATCGCCATGCCCGCCGAACCGCCCGTTCTGGTGGCGGAGGACGGCTCGCGCTATGAGCCGCCGGCCCGCCCCGACATGCCGGACTGGCTGCGCGTGGCGCAGCAGAACAATTTGCCCCTGCGCCGCCCCGAAGGTCCGCGAGTGCAGGCCGCGCCGCCGTCCCAGGAGGAGGCCGCGCCTACGGACCCGCTGGGCAGGCCCCTGCGCCGCCGCGCGCCCGCGCAGCAGCCCCCTTCCGGCCCGCTGCCCCAGACCTTGGCGGATTACGAGCAGGCGGGCTATCCCCGTCGGCTGCTTCAGCAACAGCTGCAGCTGGAGCGACGGCAGGCCGAGCAGCCCGTGCGCCGTCAGCATGGCGCGCAGTATGCCGTAGCCCGGCAGCGCGAGGCTGCGCAGGGCGAAAGCGTCCGGCAGCCCGCCTCGCGCCGCTCGTATCCTCCGGATCGCGCCGAATGGGCGCGCCGCGAGGCCCGTCCCGCCGCGCCCGCGCCGGAGGAGGCGCAGCCCGCGCCCCAGGCGGACCGGGCGCAGGCCTATGCCGCCGCCGCCCGGTTTGAGCCGGCGGATACGCATCCGGTCAGGGCCTATGCCGCACGCTTGGGCTACGGCGACCTGGACGTTCCCCTGCCGGACCCCTCCGCTCCTCTGGAGCCGGACCAGGGCTGGCACGTGGAGGAGGAGGAAGAGCAGGAGCCGCAGCGGACCCGGATCTCCATTCCCTGGCTGGGCATCGCGGCGTTTGCATGCGTGTTTGCGGCCATCGGGCTGTGGATTGCCCGGATGAGCATGGACCGCCAGACCGAGCAGGTGCTCGCCGCCCGCGCGGCTCAGGAGGAGGCCGTCCGGGAGGCCCATCCCCTTCGCTATGAGGAGCTCATTGAGGAAAAGGCCGCCAAGTACAACCTCTCCCCCGCCTTTGTGGCGGCCATCGTGCTCAACGAAAGCTCCTTCCGGCCCGACGCGGAAAGCAGCGTGGGCGCGCGGGGGCTGATGCAGCTGATGGAGGATACCGCCGGCTGGATCTATGAGAAGATGGGCGGGTCCGGGGCGTACAGCTTTGACACCATGTACGACGCGGAAACCAACGTGGAATACGGTTGCTGGTACCTCAATTTCCTCAGCGAGCGCTTCCGGGGCGACCCGGTACTCGTGGCCGCCAGCTTTCACGCGGGTCAGGGCGAGGTGCAGAACTGGCTCAACGATTCGCGCTACAGCCAGGACGGATTGACCATTCGGCTCGACGATATGATCGACGGACCCACCAAGCAGTACGCCGCCCGCGTGCTGGACGACTATGCCGCCTACAAGCGCATCTATTATGAAGCCACGGAGGATGATGCATGAAACGAGTTCTTTGCCTGCTGCTTTGTCTGATGCTTGTGCCCCTGGCCGCCATAGGCGAAAATGTGGAGGATTCCCTTCTTGTGGGCATGATTTCCACCCGCACCACGGAGATTCGTCCCCTCACGCCCCAGGAGCGCGACATTGTGTCCCTTTACGGCGTGGTGTATGAAAGCCTGGTCACCGTGGACGACAACGGCCTGCCCCAGCCCCTTCTGGCCGAAAGCTGGACCCAGAGCGGCGGAGGACAGACCTGGACCTTTACTTTGCGCGAGAACATCACCTTCTCGGACGGCACGCCCCTCACCGCGCAGGACGTGGTGGCCAGCGGGCAGTATATCCTGAACCTGGCCAAGAACGACCAGGGCCTGGACCGCGGCTTTTACGGAAACATCCGCTATATGGTATCCTCCTTCACCGCGCAGGACGAGCGCACCGTGGTGGTCAAGGCCGCCCGCGATTATTACGGCCTGCTCTACAGCATGACCTTTCCCGTGGTGCCCGCCGCCCAGGTGGAGATGGCCAACCCTGTCGGCACAGGTCCCTATGTGATCAGCAGCTTTGATCCCGCCAGCTATATGCTCCTTAGCGCCAACCCGCTCTGGTGGCAGACCCCGCCCCAGGTGCAGGAAATTACCGTCACCTTTTATCCCAACAACAAGGACATGATCAACGCCTACGAGTACGGGCGCGTGGATACGGTGTTCACCCGTTCGGTGGCGGCGGCGCAGTACAAGAGCGGCATCAACTCGCTGTCCATTTCCTATTCGACAAGACAGCTGGAGGTGCTGCTCATCAACCACCGCGAGCGCTCCTTCCCGCTGGACAGCCTCAAGGTGCGCCAGGCCATCCGCTATGCCATCAACGTCGATTCCATCTCCCAAAACGTCTACATGGGCATGACCACCGACGCCAATACCCCCATCCCGTCGGACAGCTGGCTGTATTACGATCAGGAGAGCACCTTTGTCTACAATCCAGACAAGGCGAAAGCGCTTTTGGCCGAGGACGGATGGGTGGATCTGGACGGCAACGGCATCCTCGACAAGCCCGTGGAGGGCGCGGAGGAGCCCAAGCATCTGGTGCTGGGCCTGTGGGTCTACGAGGACCCGGACAACGACGTGCGTTTTGAAACCGCCAATATGATCGCGGATATGCTGGCGGAGGTGGGCATCAGCATCCACGTTGAAACGGTGAGCTATGACGAATGCAAGACCGTGCTGGAAAACGGAGGCTTCGACCTGGCGCTGTGCTCCTTCCAGATGGATGTGGTGCCGGACGTGGGCTTCTTCCTGCGCAAGGGCAACGAGCAAAACTACGGCAAATACAACTCCAGCGAGATGACCTCGCTGATCGACACGCTGCGCACCCAGGAAAACCAGGCCGATTTCGCCTATACCAGTCAGGCCATCCAGCAGCAGTTTGCGGCGGACGTGCCCTTCATCTGCCTGTTCTATCGCACGGGCGCCATCCTGACGCGCAAGATGTTCACCACCGTTCGTTCCATCCGGGAATTTGAATTGCTGCGCGGCATCGAGGCCTTCGGCAGGTAAGGGGGGTGCAAGCGTTGACCTGGAAACGTCCGCTGGCCGCGCTGCTGGCCGCGCTGCTGGTCGTGCCCTGCGCCTGGGCGGCGGCTTACGAGGACCTTGATGAGGAAACCCTCGCGGCGCAGGCGACGGCCGTGCTCACCCCCGATCCTGCCGCCACGCCCGTTCCGCCGGAACAGGTATACGCTATTTCAGATGTAAACAATCCCGATGAAGAAGGGGAAACCCGCATCGAGGAGGGCGTGCGTCCCGATTTTGTGGAAAGGCTGCTGGAGGTGGCGCGGGGCGAGCTGGGTTATACCGAAGGCGCGCACAGCTTCACCAAGTACGGCCTGTGGAGCGGCGACGCCAACGCCGAATGGTGCGCCGAGTTCGTCTGCTGGTGTGTGGATCAGGTGGACCAGCGCTACGGCACCAGCCTGCTTAACGTGGTCTATCCCAACTACAGCGGCCAGAATACCGGGCGCGACTGGTTCATCCAGCGGGGCCGCTTCGTCTACCGCAAGGGCAACTGCCCGGATTGGGGTTACCAGTGGCTGCTGGGCAGCGACCATCTGCTTCAGAAAAACGAATACATTCCCCGCTCGGGCGATCTGGTGTTCTTCAGCTACAACGAGGCCGGGGACACCGAACACGTGGCCCTGGTGGAATACTGCACCCGCGACGCCGAGGGCAACGTCATCATCCATGTCATCGAGGGCAACAACCCCACCAGCGTGCAGCGCAACAGCTACTTCCTCAATAACAGCCAGGTGCTGGGCTTCGGCGCGTGCGAGGACGTCGTGGGGACCACCATGCGCTACGGCAACCGGGGCGATAAGGTGCTCTGGCTCCAGGAGGCGCTTCATACCCTGGGCTATCTGGAGGAGCAGCACCTCACCGGCGCGTTCGGCGGCAACACGCGCAGCGCCGTGATGACGTTCCAGTCCGGCATGGAGGGAAAGACCGTCAACGGCCTGGCAGACCGGGAAACCCAGCAGGCCATTGCCGCCATGCTGGCCGAAATCACCTACAACGATCCCAACAGCTGGCTGGTGACCGAGTAGCGGTCCCGGCCCGAAGGAGACGCCCATGTCCTTTGCCCATCTGCATTTACATACCGAATACAGCCTCCTGGACGGGGCCAACCGCATCAAGCCCCTGGTCAGACGCCTCAGGGAGCTTGGCTTTACGCATGCCGCCGTGACCGACCATGGCGTGATGTACGGGGCTATCGACTTCTACAACGCCTGTCTGGAGGAGGGCATCACCCCCGTCATCGGCTGCGAGGTGTACATCTGCCCCGACCGATTTGAGAAGCATGGCGCGGCGCGAGAATACAGCCATATGATTTTGCTGTGCGAAAACCAGACCGGTTATCAGAACCTGGTCAAGCTCGTCAGCGCCGGGTTTACCGAGGGCTTTTACTATAAACCGCGCATCGACTACAAGCTGCTCAAGGAGCATACCGATGGATTGATCTGCCTCTCGGCGTGCCTGAGCGGCGATTTGCCCAAGCTGCTTTTGCAGGGCCGGACAGAGGAAGCCAAAACGTATGCGCTCCAGATGCAGGCGCTCTTTGGCAAGGGCAACTACTTTGTGGAAATCATGGACCATGGCCTGCCGGAGGAGCGCACGGTGCTTCCCCGGCTCAAGGCGCTGGCGCGGGAGACGGGCATCCCGCTGGTGGCGACCAACGACTGCCACTACCTCTACCGCGAGGACGCGGCCGCCCAGGAGGTGCTCATGTGCATCCAGACGGGCAAGACCCTTCAGGACGAGACGCGCATGCGCATGGAAACCGAGGAACTCTATGTCAAGAGCGAGGCCGAAATGCTCTCGCTTTTTTCCGATTGTCCCGAGGCCGTGCATCAGGCGGGCGAGATTGCCGCGCGCTGCCGTGTGACGTTTGAGTTTGGCAAGCTGCACCTGCCCCGCTTCCCCATCGAAACGGGCGAAACGGCGCTGGAAATGCTCAGCCGGCTGTGCCGCGAGGGCCTGAAGGGACGCTATCCCGATCAGGCGGACGATCCGCAGAGCGAGCCGTCCAAGCGCCTGACCTATGAGCTGGACATGATTTCCCGCATGGGGTATGTGGACTATTTCCTCATCGTGTGGGACTTCATCGACTATGCCAGGCGAAGCGGCATCATGGTCGGCCCCGGCCGCGGCAGCGGCGCGGGCAGCATCGTGGCCTATACGCTGGGGATTACCAAGCTGGACCCGCTGAAATACAGCCTGCTCTTCGAGCGCTTTTTGAACCCCGAACGCATGAGCATGCCCGACCTGGACATCGACTTCTGCTACGAGCGGCGGCAGGAGGTGATCGATTACGTGGCCCGCAAGTACGGCGCGGACCATGTCTCGCAGATCATCACCTTTGGCACCATGAAGGCCAAGGCCGTGGTGCGCGACGTGGGCCGCGTGCTGGGCATGAGCTATGCCTCGGTGGACCAGGTGGCCAAGGCCATTCCCTTCGCGCTGGACATGACGCTGACCAAGGCGCTGGAGATCAGCCCGCAGCTCAAGCAGCTGGCCGAGAGCGACCCGCAGGTACGGCGCCTTTTGGACATGTCGCTCACGCTGGAGGGCATGCCGCGCCATGCCAGCACGCACGCGGCAGGCGTGCTCATCACGGCGCAGCCTGTGACCGAATACGTGCCGCTGCAGCTCAACGACGACGTGATCACCACCCAGTACCCCATGGGCACGCTGGAGCGGCTGGGGCTTTTGAAAATGGACTTTCTGGGCCTGCGCACGCTGACGGTCATCCGCGATACGCTGGACATGATGCACGAACAGGGTGTGGAGATGAAGGCGGAGGACATCCCGCTGGACGATCCCGAGGTCTACCGCATGATCTCCGAGGGCGACACCGACGGCGTGTTCCAGCTCGAATCAGGCGGCATGCGGCTGTTTTTGCAGAATATGAAGCCCTCCTGCTTCGAGGACGTGATCGCCGCCATTTCCCTCTACCGTCCGGGGCCGATGGAGTCCATCCCCCGCTACATCGCGGGCAAGACGGACCCTTCGACCGTGCACTATGAAACGCCGCTTCTGCGCCCCATTCTGGAGGTGACCTACGGCTGCATGGTGTATCAGGAGCAGGTGATGCAGATCGTGCGCGACCTGGCCGGGTACAGCCTGGGCCGCAGCGATCTGATGCGCCGCGCCATGGCCAAGAAGAAGCGCGACGTGATGGCCAAGGAACGCGAGTATTTCATCGACGGCATGACGGACGAGGCGGGCAACGTGCTCATCGACGGCGCGGTGCGCCGCGGCGTGCCCCGCGCGGTGGCCGAGAAGATCTTCGACGAGATGAGCGCCTTTGCCAGCTATGCCTTCAACAAGAGCCATGCCGCGGCCTACGCCATGGTGGCCGTGCAGACCGGCTGGCTCAAGCGGTATCATCCCGTGCCCTTCATGGCCGCCACCCTCAATTCCATGATGGACAACGCCGACAAGGTGGCAGGCTATATCCAGTACTGCCGCCAGAACGGCATCCCCGTGCTCAAGCCCGATGTGAACAAGAGCGTCTGGCGCTTCAGCGTGGATACGGACGAAAACGGCGTCCCCGGCATCCGCTTCGGTCTGGGCGGCGTGAAGAACGTAGGGCATGGCGCGGTGGAGTTGATCGAGCAGGAGCGCGCCCATGGGGCATTCGCCAGCATTTTCGACTTTGCCGAGCGCGTCAGCGGGGAGACGCTCAACAAGCGGACTGTGGAAAGCCTGATCAAGGCGGGCGCGTTCGACGGGCTGGGCCACAACCGCGCGCAGCTGCTCAGCGTCTACGAGCGCCTCATGGACGACGCGGCGCAGAAGCGGCGGCAGAACGTGGCGGGGCAGATGTCGCTGTTCGATATGGGGCTGGGCGCGGGCCAGCCCTCCGGCATGATGTACGACGTGCCGCCCATGGAGGAGCATCCGCGCAAGGCGCTTTTGAGCATGGAGCGGGAAATGACGGGCGTGTACATCACCGGGCATCCCCTGGATGAAGCGGCGGACCTGCTGCGTGCGGGCTTTACCACCGCGGCCGACGTGCGGGAGATGGCCGAGGGCGAGGAGCACGGCGCGGACTATGACGGCGCGCAGGTGAGCATGGCGGGCATCCTGACCCTGTGCAAGGGCAAGATCACCAAAAAGGGCGCGATGATGGGCATTCTCTCGCTGGAGGATCTGACCGGGCAGATCGAGGGGCTGGTGTTCCCCAAGGTATACGAGCGCTATGTCCCCCTGCTCAATGTGGACAGCCTGGTGATTCTGGACGGAAAGCTGTCCTTTCGCGAGGAGGAGGAGCCCAAGCTGCTGGTGGACGCCGTCCGTCCGCTGGACGGGCGCAACGCCGCCCAACGCATGGCCGAGCCGCTCAAGGTATCCCCCGACCGTGCGCAGCCCAGGCGGGAAGCGCATCCGGCAGGGGGCCCGGCGCCTGCGGAGGGGCCTGTCCTGACCGATGCGCAGCTGGCCAAGCGGGCCGAACAAAAGCTCTATGTGCTTGCGCCCAGCCGCGCGGAGATGGAAGCCATCAAGGCGGAATGCGCCGCGCATCCCGGCGGCGTGCCCGTCTATGTGAAGCTCAAGGATGAAGGCATCGTCCTTCTGCTGAACCGCACATTCTGGTGCGACGGGAAGGAGACGGCGCTTTCGCGCCTGAGAGAGCGCTACGGCAAGGACGGCGTGGTGCTTCGTGGATGAAAAAATCGCGTATCGTTTTCAATTTCATCACATATTCGCCACATTTCTCTGGTAAGCTGTGCATGTCATCAGAAAACGGGATGCGAATTACCCCCTCACATCCCGCGGGACGGTGACCTCCGTAGACCGAGCCGGATCAGAGGTAATCCGGCCGGGTATCCAAATTCCTCCTTTTCCCCTTGCCACAGGGGGAAACCCCTGGACGCCCTTCGCTGCAAAACGCCGCGGAGGGCGTTTTCATGAAAAAGCTCGCTTTTTTCGGGCTGTCTGAACGCTTTCCCAATTTTTTTGCCCAGACCCCTTGACAAGAAAGGGGGAAATGAGTACAATAATCATCGTCGCCTGTGCGGGCTGATGTGACGGGGTGTAGCGCAGTCTGGTAGCGCACGTGCTTTGGGAGCATGGGGCCGGGGGTTCGAATCCCTTCACCCCGACCAGAAACGCGGCACCAACAGCGTGGCTCCTTGGTCAAGTGGTTAAGACACCGCCCTTTCACGGCGGCTACAGGGGTTCGAATCCCCTAGGAGTCACCATTTTTCCTTCAATGGCTATGGGCCTTTAGCTCAGTTGGTTAGAGCGGCCGGCTCATAACCGGTTGGTCCGGGGTTCAAGTCCCTGAAGGCCCACCAGCATTATGGCCCGGTAGTTCAGTTGGTTAGAATGCCAGCCTGTCACGCTGGAGGTCGAGGGTTCGAGCCCCTTCCGGGTCGCCATCTTCTTTGCCGTGGGCTGTCTTGCCGGTGTAGCTCAATTGGCAGAGCAGCTGATTTGTAATCAGCAGGTTGCGGGTTCAAGTCCCATCGCCGGCTCCACTTTCCAGACCGGAAAGTACATGGGTAGGTTCCCGAGTGGCCAAAGGGAGCAGACTGTAAATCTGCCGTCGCAGACTTCGGTGGTTCGAATCCACCCCTGCCCACCAAAAGCCCTTCTCTCCGCCGGAGAAGGCATCATGCGGGAATGGCGGAATTGGCAGACGCGCTAGATTCAGGTTCTAGTGAGGGTTTTCTTCATGCAGGTTCAAGTCCTGTTTCCCGCACCAGACCATGATAATCCGAACCCGGTTCCAATCGGGGACGGATTCGGATTTTTAGTATATCTATGCTAAAGCAAAAGCGGCGGTATCATAACGATACCGCCGCTTTTGTTATACGCTTTTATGTTGTTCTGCTTCCTTTGCCCTCTGTGCTTTCCATTCTTCAAATTCTTTCTGCCCCTCCGGGCTGGCAAAGAATTTCTGAATTTCGGGAAGCAAGCACCGGGCAAGGGCATTTATCTCATGCTGTGGGGTTTTGTCCGAGTGCTTTTCTGCCATAGCTCGCCTTTCTTTATTCAGTTGTCAAGGTACAATGCCGCATAGGGGCGGCGTAAAAATCTGCTTATAATCAATCACCTTTCCTTTGTGTGTCGCTGTTGCCGTTTCAATTCCGCCAGCACTTCCGGCGGGATACGGTCAACAAATTTTTGAATGTTCTGTAGTTCACTTTCCAGCTTTGCCCGTTCCATACGGTCTTTCATCTTGCCGCTTTCACTGGCTCTGGCTCGTTCTTCCAGCTTTTCATTTTCAGCTAACAGGTCATTGATCGTGACCTTGTATTTTTTGAGCTGCCGGTCGAAATTCTCCATCTGGGGAAACCACTTTTTCAGTAGGGAGAGGGCTTCCTCTTTCTTCTTCCCTGCATTGAACGGGGTAATGCCGTCCAGCGTGGCTTCAATAGTTCTTGCCTGTTTGGAGAGATTGACCGCCTGTTTGAACAGCCGGGTAGGGATATGCTTCCTGCCTGTCTTGCTGGCACTTTCTCCACGCTCCAAGTCGGGATATTTCTCCACCATATAGGCGTGAAAATCGTCCTGCCACTTTGTGAGGTTGGCTCTGTTTCCGATAATCTCCTTTGCACACAGCCGGTTGTCCTGCGTCAGCGGAACAAAGACCAAATGCAGATGGGGTGTTTTTTCGTCCATGTGTACCACCGCAGACACAATATTTTCTTTCCCTACCCGCCCGATTAAGAAATCAGCCGCCCTCTGGAAAAATGCCTGTATCTCCTTTGGGGGCTTGCCCTTGAAAAACTCCGGGCTGGCGGTAATCAGCGTGTCCACAAACCGGGTGCTGTCCTTACGGGTACGGCAGCCAGCCTGTTCAATGCGGTTTTGAATGAAATGGTAGTATCTGCCCTCTGGCTTGACAATGTGGAAGTTGTACTTGCTCCTGCTGGTGTCAATGTCGGGATTGCTGGCGTACTGTTCCTTTTGCCGTTCGTGATGGGCTTCCAGCGGTTTTGCCGGATTGCCCTTGTGCTTTTCAAATCGTAAAATTGCGTGTTGTGCCATAAACTCCTTTCCTCGTTCCTTTCCCTTCCGTTCCGGGGTTTTCCACAGGGAAAATCCCCCTGAAAATAGCTCTGATAGGATTGGAATGGAATCGATATAAATAAATCATTTTAATCTCTGTATTTCTATATACCGTCCGATTTCGGTACTCCAAGAGGGCTGATTTTCGTACTCGTCAAGTACGGTTTTCAGCCCTCCGGCGTACCAAAACGGAAATTCAAGAAGTCAGGGATTGGAACTGCCCTCATAGGATTTTGGGTAAATGCGGTTGGGTTTTCCACAGCCTTGTTTCTTGATGTCGATCAGCTCTGCATACTGTAATTCCCGCAGGGTGTTGACCGCCTTTTGCCGCCCACAGTGAAGCAGCCCTACCACCTCGCAGATGGGATAGTACAGGTAAATCCGCCCGTACTCGTCCGCCCATCCGTTTTTGCGGGATAGGTCTGCCCGGCGCAGGATAAAGGCATACAGCAGCTTTGCTTCATTGGACAGCGGCTGATAGGTTGGTGCTTCAAACAGGAAATTGGGAAGCTGGGTGAAGCTCTGTGCCCGTTCCTGTTGGTAGTGATAGATAAACTTTGTCATAGTGTCTTATGGACAATTAGAAGCCCTGTTTTGAGGGTTAGCGATAAAGAATACCACCTGCCCCGGTTTGGTGTTCGGAAAGCCCCATAAATACAGGCTTTTTCGCCCCTAATTGTCCACGCTCGCCCTCCTTTTCCGTTCACTTTCTGCTTTCTGCCGCCTGTGAACGCTGGCGGCGCAGTCGGGACAGTATTTCGCCCGATTAGAGCCGGGAACAAAAGCTTTCCGACAGACAATACACCGTTTTGCGTCCTTATCCCGGAAAATCTCTGCTTCCAGCGTCCGATCCAGCGGCAGGACAGCCCAGCGGAAATGCTTGCAGCAGACCGAGAAAGAAATCGTCTGCGGACAGATACAGGTATCGCCATCATCCAGCACAATGCAGTTGCCGCTATCATAGCTGCAACATTCCCGGCGAATCAAGGCGTTTGCCCGTTTCCGCTGTGCTGGGGTCATGCGGTGCAGAGAGCCGTCCGGCTTGCGCTCCAACGGCGGCAGCTTTTTGAGATTGTTTTCCATGTGTGTCCTCCGCTTTGTCTGATTGCCGTTTTCCCCGAAAAGGTTTCCTGCCCCATTTCTGCGGCGTGTGTTCTCCGTTGGTACGCAAATGCGATACTTCGCCGGGAGAAATATTCCTTTTCGGACGGTCATTCTGTTTTCAAGGTGCAGCTCATCGATGAACTACCCTAAGTCTACACGAAAAAAATGCAATCCTCGGAATTTTGCGAGAATTGCATTTCTGTGAAGTTTACACTTTGAAAATTGCATTTTTGCAATTTTGGTGTATAATAGAGTTATACGGAGGAGGTGCGTACTATGGCTTTACCCGGAACACCCGGACAGAGGATTTCCGATTTATGCAACGGAAACAAAATCAAACAAAAAGAACTTGCAGAGAAGATCGGCGTTTCCGCTTCCCAGTTGAGCCGCATTGTCAGCGGCGAAACAAGGACAGTCAGCAGCGATATTCTCATCGGTGTGGCAAAGGAATTTAAGGTGTCCACCGACTACATACTGGGGCTATCCAATATCAGCGTTCGCAAAAGCTATGATATATCCGAGCTGGGCTTGTCCGAGGGAGCAGTCAAAGGGCTTGTGACGGGTGCTGTGAATGTGCAGATCCTAAATCGCTTGCTGGAACACAGGAATTTCCCCAAGCTGATGGATTTGATACGGATTTATTTTCAGGACACAGCGGCAAAGGGCATTATGGCACGAAACCAGCTGATTGAAATGGCAACGGCTTCCCTGTCTGATCTGATGAAAGAACACCCGGAACACCGGGCAGAAGCAAGACAGGACTTGCAGTTCTTGAACGCACAGAAGATGGGCGACCATGAAGCAGAGATTGAAAAAATCAAAAATGTGTTCCTTACTATCCTGCGGGACATTAAGAAAGAGATGGACAGCAGCGAGCAGCCGGGAGAAACCATTACCGCCACCATGTTCCAAACTATGCAGGAAGCCATGAAAAACCACCAGCAGGAGCCGCTTTCTATGGATGATGTGACCGCTATGATCGCCGGACAGGTCGGGCAGCTTCTTCCGATGGACGAGGAAACTGCCGGGCAGTTCCAGCAGTTGGCGAAGAAAATGATTGAACTGGCAGGCAAGGAAACAAAGATAGATGGAGGAAATCATGATGTTACGACCAAAAGAAGTAGTATGTAAATGGGTAGATGCTTTTAACGACCACGATGTTGAGGCAATCGTGAGTCTGTACCATGATAACGCAATCAATCATCAGGTAACAAATGAACCGGTGATTGGGATAGAGGCAATCAGAGAAATGTTCACAACAGAATTTACCACAGCTGATATGACAGCCATTGTAGAAAATATATTTGAAGATGGGCAGTGGGCAATTTTAGAATGGAGAGACCCATTAGGATTAAGAGGCTGCGGATTTTTCCATGTTGTGAATGGGAAAATTTTATTTCAAAGAGGTTACTGGGATAAACTATCCTTTTTGAAACAACATAATTTGCCTATTGAATAGATAGAAAACTTCTAATTGAAGGAGGAACTATGCGGTACTCAAAAGAAGAAAGTAAAATGATATGGGATCAAAATGCTGAATTTTGGGATTATACAATGGGTGATGAATCAAATGATTTTCACAGAAACGTGGTTCGTCCAAAGGTCACAGAACTCCTAAATCCCAATCCTACAGATTATATTTTAGATATTGCGTGCGGAAACGGAAACTATTCGGCATATCTTGCAGAAAAAGGTGTTTCGGTTGTAGGTTTTGATTATAGTGAAAAAATGATTAAACTGGCAAAGAAACGACGAAAACGCAATATGGATAAAATTGAATTTTGTGTAGCAGATGCCACTAATGAAATCAGTCTGATGGCATTAAAAAGAAACAGAATGTTCACAAAAGCGGTTTCCAATATGGCAGTCATGGATATTACAAATATTAAGCCGCTTTTTACCTCAGTTTACGAACTGATTGAGGATAACGGAGTTTTCGTATTTGCAACACAGCATCCGTGCTTTGTTACACTGACAGATAAATACATGACACCACACAGCTACTATGATATTGCGATTGAAGGCCAACCACAAAAGCAATGTTACTATCATCGTTCTTTGCAGGATATTTTTAATATTTGTTTTGACACTGGTTTTGTAATTGACGGCTTTTATGAAGAATGCTATTTTAACAAGGAAATTCCAGATATTATAATTGTTAGGGCTAAAAAAGTAAGCGGAGCATGCCATTCCCTGCAGGTTCAAAGAAATTAAATTTTCAGTTATAACAAACCAATCCACTTCAAAAATTTTTCAAACTGATTGACAATCTATCTGTTATATGATATTCTGTCAATCAGTTTGAAGTTGAAAGGAGGCTTACGTGTGTTAATTTTTGTACGCTAATAAACAACAAAAAGTCGGTTTTTCATTCCATGTGATGGGCTTTTTTGTCGTGCGTACAGAGAAACACATAGGTCAATTCTTTATGACAATGATTGTCATAGAGGATTTCTTGTCGTGCCTTTTGTTATGCAGGTATATGCCCATAGTGGAGCATATACCTGCTTTTTGTTGCACAGGAAAGAGTATGTGACAAAAACAGGAGGTATTGATATGACAACAGAAACTAAATTTTGGAAAAAGAAGTATTTTACTATGCTGGCGGGACAGAGCGTTTCTCTCATTACAAGCGGGATTTTGCAAATGTCCATTATATTCTATCTCACAGCAAAAACAAATTCCGCTATGGTCTTATCCATTGCAACCTTGATGGGCTTTCTTCCTCAAGCTGTGATCGGCCCCTTTGCAGGGACTTTTGTGGACCGCCATAGCCGCAAAGGAGTGATGATTGGAGCAGACCTTATGATTGCCGCAACAGGAGGATTCCTGGCAGTCGTTTCGATATTTATGGAACTGCCCATATGGCTCATTATGCTGGTCTTATTTGTCAGAAGTATCGGCAACGCTTTTCATTCTCCTGCGTCCAGCGCAGTTACGCCGCTTATGGTTCCTCAAGACCAGCTAACAAAGTGTGCCGGTTATAATCAGACCATGCAGGCCGCCGTGTCCCTGATTAGCCCAGCCGCTGCCGCTTTCTTATATAGTGTCTGGTCATTAAGCACGATTATTCTATTGGATATTATCGGCGCAGTTCTGGCTTGCGGCGTTGTTGTGGTTCTGTCGATTCCAAATCCGCCAATATGCACAGGCGAAAGCCAAAACAGCTTTTTCCGGGATATGAAGGAGGGATATTTTGAGTTAAAGAAAAACAAGGGTTTGTTCGCATTACTTTGGATTGGAACGGCATATATGTTTTTCTTTATGCCTATCAGTGCATTGTACCCTTTGATGAGCATGGGATACTTTCGTGGAACACCTACCCATGCGTCCATAGCAGAAATTGCCTTTGCAGGCGGTATGCTTGCAGGGGGAATTTTGCTCAGCGTTTGGGGTGGATTCAAGAACCGGATTTTTTCAATCGGTCTATCGGTTCTTGTGATGGGGGTAAGCATTGCGATTTCCGGTTTGCTGCCCACCAATGCGTTTTTTATATTTGTAATTTGTTGTACGGTCATGGGGTTAACTTCTCCATTTTACGGAGTACAAAACGCCTTGTTTCAAGAGCAGCTTCCACCGGAATATCTGGGACGGGTTTTCTCATTGCTCGGAAGCGTGATGTCCTTTGCCATGCCGCTGGGTTTGCTGTGTTCCGGTATTTTTGCAGAACGAATTGGTGTAGAAAAATGGTTTTTACTTTGTGGAATAGGGATTATTGCGGTTGCCGTTTTGGTTTTCATATTGCCAGTTTTACGAAATGTTGATTGTCAATCCCCAAACAGTTTTGCTTGTAAAAGCGGCGATTGAAAAGAAAACGCATTTATTAAAGTGATGGGAAATTGCAAAGCCAGCCGAGCCGGCGGGCGGTCAAGATGAACGGCGCATAAATGCGCCGCCGTTGACAGTTTCGCCCACCTTTGCTGACAGGCAATCAAGGCGGGAAAGCCCTTAAAATGGCTTCCCGCCCATTTCAATTTTGAGAGAAAAACCCGACCGCTTTTTCGTGAGTGTGTCCACAAGTTCGGGACATTTTGTTCCGAAGTCCAACGCGGGAAGAGGGACGGGGGCTTTCCTATACGCCCTGTCTGCTGATGAAACCAGCCCTGCGCTTGCGGCTCCACGCCACGCAATCACAGCCCTGTTTTCCTGCTGCTTCAAATGTACTTGCCCTCCCCCGGCAACTTCATTTTCGTAGCAACGCCGACAGAGCGTATAACACACTACACTTTGCAAGCAAAGTCGTGTGCCAAAGGGATACCCTTTGGAAACCCTGTTTTGCGGTCATGTGTACCCATATTCCCCGCAAAACGCAAAATAATCGGTTTCAGTCTGCTGTAACATCACAGTCAGATTGACCGCTTATTTTCTTTCTGCTGTCCCTGTTTTCTCTGTTCTCTATACGAATAATTTTCATAATTGTTATGCTTGATACGGGTTGAAAACCAAACGTATAAATGTTATAATAAGCACAGAGAAAACAGGGAGGTCGCTGCTATGAAAGAATTGGGAGAACGCCTGCGGATATTGCGGGAGAGCGTGAAGCTGTCACAGGTAAAGATGGCGGATTTGCTGGGAGTAAAACAGTCCAGCATTAACCGCTATGAACAGGGACAATCTGCTCCGTCTTTGGAAACGCTTGTGAAGTATGCAGATTATTTTGATGTGTCTATGGATTACCTGTTTGCCCGGACGGATAAGCCCCAAGGCAAGCTGTACGAATACCGCCCTAAGATTGCAACGGGCAGTGAGGAAATGCGGCAGTTTATTGAAATGTGTTTTGACCCGCAATCGCCAATGAGTGAGAAGTTAAAGCAGACGCTTCTTCAAATGATGGAGGTGGACAAATGAAAGGTGTGATCTATGCCCGCTATTCTTCCGATAATCAACGAGAAGAAAGTATTGAGGGGCAGTTGCGAGAATGTAAGGATTATGCAGAACGAAACGGTATCACGATTTTAGGAACTTACATTGATCGGGCACTATCAGCCAAAACGGACAACCGACCTGAATTTCAGAAGATGATTAAAGACAGCGCAAAGGGCTTGTTTGATGTTGTCCTTGTGTGGAAGTTAGACCGCTTTGCACGAAACCGTTATGATAGCGCACGCTACAAAAATCTCTTGAAAAAGAACGGTGTGAAAGTCATTTCCGCAAGGGAAAATATCTCCGAGGGCAGCGAGGGAATTATTTTGGAAGCTATGCTGGAGGGGTATGCAGAATACTATTCTGCGGAGCTTTCTGAAAAGGTTATCCGAGGTCTGACCGACAATGCGCTGAAATGTAAATACAACGGCGGTACTGTCCCGATGGGATACTACATTGACGAACAGCAGTATTATCAAATCGACCCCAAGACCGCCCCGGTGGTACTGGAAATGTTTACAAAGTACAGCGAGGGTGCGACCATGCAGGAACTTGTCAATCTGTTAAATAGCCGGGGTATGCGTTCTATTCGTGGTGGGAAAATCACATTGAATATTATGAACCATCTTTTGAAGAACCGCCGTTACATAGGAGAATACAGCTATCGTGATGTAGTCAAGGAGGACGGTATTCCAGCGATTGTCCCGAAAGAGTTGTTTGAACGAGTGCAGGAACGGCTGGCGAAAAACAAAAAGGCTCCCGCTCGTCACAAAGCCGAGGACGATTATCTGTTGACAACGAAGCTGTATTGCGGGAAGTGCGGCTCTTTCATGGTAGGGGAAAGCGGCACAAGCCATACCATGAAAGTGCACCGTTATTATCGTTGTGTGAATACCAAGAAAAAGAAACTCTGTGACAAGAAAGCGGTCAAGAAAGACTTGATTGAAGATTTAGTTGTCAGCTACACCATGAAAGCGATAATGAATGATGAAGTCATGGAACGGCTGATTGATACGCTGATGGAATTGCAGAAAAGAGAAAGCACCGACCTACCACTTTTGAAAAAACAGCTTGCAGAAACGGAAAAAGGTATTAACAATATGCTCAACGCTATTCAAGCAGGGATTTTTACCCCGTCCACCAAGCAAAGACTGGACGAGTTGGAAGAAACAAAAAGCCAGCTTGAAGTCAGCATTTTGCAGGAGGAGATGCACAAGCCTTTGCTTACCAGAGAGCAGATTGCATTTTTCATTTACCGTTTCCGCAAGTTTGATGTAACAAAGCGGGAACAGCGGCAAAGACTGATTGACAGCTTTGTAAATGCAGTGTATCTTTACGAGGACAAGATAATCCTTACTTTCAACTATAAGGACGGTTCTAAGACCATCACACTGGCGGAGGTTGAGGGTTCGGATTTATCCGTACTCGGTGCACCAAACGGAGCATCCCTACCGAGGATGCTCCGTTTTTTATGGTTCTACGATTTCGAGTACGCGGGAGTCATGCTTTGTGCCGGGAGGCTCATGCAAACCGCCGCCCTATTCGTCTGAGCAGCGGCGGTGACGTTGGGGAAGCAAACGCTCGCGCTCCGGTTCAAAAACCCCGTTATGGACGGCGTCGCAGAGAAATGCGCCCTCATCTTATGTCCCGTTTACGCCGTTGGGGCGCCGGATATCCGGCGCCCCGCCTTTTGCATCCGCGCCCATGGCACGGCTCAATAGTAATATTCGGACAGGCTTATGCTGCCCGCTTCACCGGGCAGTACCTCATACAGCGTCCAGGAATACAGTTCCCCATCCACGGCCAGGGGCAGGGCGAGCTCATAGAGAGCGCTGGTGTCGTCAAAGTAGATCAGATGGGTGATACCGTCTCCTGCCAGCCGAGCGCACAGGGCCTCGGTGTTCTCCAGATCATCCCATTCGGGACAGAAGAAGCGCGCTGGGGCAAAGGTGTAGTTGAGCAGCGCGAGGAAGGAGCTGTTGGGCTCGAAGCCGACCAGCACGCGCGCATCCTCATAGCCGGCCAGAGCTTCGCCCCAATAGTGGTCCATGTAGGTTTCGCCCTCCACCCCCAGCGCCTCATCGTACTGGATGTAGCGCGACGGGATCAGGGTTTCGGCAAGCGCGTGCCAGTTGACCGTCAGCGCGAGCAGGGCGGTGAATGCGGCCAGACATAAGGCGGGCAGGTGTTTGCAGAGTCGGGAGAGCTTTTGGGGAAAAGCCTCGATCACCAGCTCCGCCACAAGCATCCCCAGCCCCAGCGTGAGCGGCGCGTCATATCGCTCCAGCAGCAATGCCATGTTGGACAGGTCCGCCTGCACATAGGTGCCGAATTCCTTGAGGAAAACCGTAAAGAATCCCGCGTAGATCACCAGCGTGTACAGCGCCGTCGCCGCCAGCGAAAACAGGGTGATTCGCGCCATGCCGCGCGCCGGATAGCAGCGCGCCAGGCACAGGGGCAGGAAGGTTATCATCAGCAGCCGCACCCCCAGCGAAAGCGGCGCCGGCGCGGTGACGCTGCTCACCAGAAGGGGCATGAAGGAGCCGTTGTTAACCACCGGCTGGAACATCGCCTTCAGCATGGCGGGCGCCACCTGACCGGCGCCGTCGGGCAGGGTAAACGTTCCGCTGAGTATCCCGCTCAGGGTGTTCCCAAGGGTGGAGGTATGATAGCTGGTGAGGCCCGCGGCCCTGCAAAAAAGCGTCCAGCTCGCAAAGACCAGCGCCGGAGACAGCAGGGATAGCCAGATCCCGGATCGGGACAGACCGCGCCCGCGCTTCATCACCAGCATAAAGACGATGGCCAGCACCGCAAAAAACGCGCCTGACTGCTTGATGAGCACCATGGCGCACAGCGCCAGACACACGGCCCACAGCCCCGCACGGTCGCCTGGCTTCAGGCGCCAGATGCGCACCAGCGCATAGCCGAAACACAGGGCCAGCACCGTATCCACGCTCAGGATCACATAGCTCAGCACGCTGCCCCAGTAGGGGAAGGCCAGCACCCCCGCGAACGCGAACGGCACCAGCCAGCACCGCTTCCAGCGCACGCGCTCAAGCAGGGGCAGGAGAAGGGCGGCATAGGTGATGAAGAGCGTAGCATACAGCGCCGGCTCGCTCCACTGACCCAATGCATGCATCGCCCACCATTGCAGAAGCTGCACGCCGGGCGGGTAGGTGCCGAACGACAGGGCCAGATGCCGGTCCGCACCCACCAGCCCGCCGTAGGCCCACAGCGATTTCACCTCCAGCGCCCAGTAGCCCGAATCGTCGCCCCACCATACGACCATGGGGCTGCTGGCCCACAGAAACAGCGCGCACAGGCCCGCGAAGCACAGCGCGCCGGGGGTGAGAACATTCTTGGCAAAGCGCGTGGCAAGCTCTCGCGCAGACAGCCTGCGTAAAGCCAGCGCGCCTGCGGCGAAAATCGCCGTCCCAGCGAGCGCGGCGACGGCGACGCCATCCATCCAGGCCAGCTTGCGGGGGACGGCCAGCGCGTAGAGCAGCAGCATCAGCCCGCACAGGGCTGGGGCGAGCACGCGTTCAAATCGCCGGTTCAGAGAGACGCAGACCGCGCAGACCACGGTCAGAAACGCAATCCATTGCAGCATCCTGCGTCCTCCTTAGGCGTCGAGGCATTCCAGATAGGACCGCAGCTTCGCCACATCGCCGTCCTGGAAGCAGTAGCCGTTTAGGCCGGCGCTCCGCGCACCCTCGATGTTACGCGGCAGGTCGTCAATGAACAGGCACTGCGACGCCTCCAGCGAAAAACGGTCGCACAGACGGCGGTAGATGGCGGGATCGGGCTTCATCAGCCGTTCCTCGGCCGATACCATGATGCCGCTGAAACGGTCGATATGTTTGATCTTATAGCTGAATTTGTGGAAGCTGAAACCCGCGTTGCTGAGGATATAGAGCCGGAAACCGCGCTCCAGCAGCTCGCGTTGCACCGCGTCCATGCCGCTTTTGGGGTAGAGCGCGTCCAGATACCAGTCGCTCAGGATTTCCGGCACCAGCCGTTTGAGCTGCGGGTCCGCGAGGCGGGCCTGGGCGTAGGGAACATAGCCCTGCTCATCCATGACGCCCCCGTCGATCATGCGTCCCCACTCCTGATGCCAGAAGATGGCGTCGCAAAGCTCCTGTGCGTGCTCGTATCCCGCGTGGCGGATGCACGGCAGCAGCGGGTCATGGTCCAGAAGCACCATGCCCATATCGAATACGATGTTGCGGATCATCTGAGGACTCCTCCTTTGTATCATGCGCGGTTGATCAGGTCGTACATCATGACGGCCGCGGCCACCGCGGCGTTGAGCGATTCCGCGCCGCCGCGCATGGGCAGGCGGAAGCGGTGCGTGCAGGCATCCTGCGCCTGCCCGGTCAGTCCCGCACCTTCGTTGCCGATGAGCACGCACAGGCGAGCGGGAAGCGGCGGGCGGCGATAGAAGTCCCCGCCGTCCAGCGCCGCCGCAAGGGTGGCATAGCCCCGTGCGTTGAGTGCGCGCGCAGCTTCCGCCGCATCTGGCACAAAACACAGCGGCACCCGGAATACGCTGCCCATCGTGGCGCGGAGCGCTTTGGGACCAAAGGGATCGGCGCAGCCGGGCGTGAGGATGCAGCCGTCAAAGCCCGCGGCATCAAGCGTGCGCAGCACCGTGCCCACGTTGCCGGGGTCCTGCACGTTTTCCAGCAGAATCAGCCGCTCGCCCAGCGCTTCCGGGGCCAGCGACGGGGGCATGGCGCACACCGCCGCCACACCCTGCGGCGTCTTGACCTGCGAAATGGCCGCCAGCACGTGCGCAGGCACGGCATAGCATTCCGCCCTCTGCGCGAGGGCGATCAGGGCCGCGTAAGCCTCCAGCCGCGCCTCGTCCACGAACAGCGCGCGCACCCGGTCGGGACAGGCCGACAGCGCCTCTCCCACCATATGCTCTCCGTCCAGCAGGAACGCGCCCTGGCGGGCGCGCTCCCGCGCGTCGCGCAGGGCGCGGGCAGCCTGTACGGCAGGATTCTTGAGACTGGATACCGCTTTCATCACATGCGCTCCGGGGCTTCCATGCCAATCAGCCAAAGGCCGGTGCGGACGGTGTCACGCACGGCGCGGGTCAGGCGCACACGCGCCTCGCGCACGCCCGCATCCGCCTCCAGAATGCGGTTTTCATAATAGAACTTGTTGTAAGCCTTGCACAGCTCCGTCACCGCGCGGGTCACGATGCTGGGCTCATAGCGCGCCGCCGCCTCGCGCACGGTCTCCGGGAAGCGGCTGAGAAGGCGGAGCAGCTCCTGCGCGTAGTCGTCTGACAGCGCCGCGTAATCCGGCTCCGCGGGATCAAGGCCCTCAGCCTTGCGAAGCGCCGAGCAGCACCGCGCGTGCGTGTACTGCACGTAGGGGCCGGTCTCGCCGTCAAAGCTGAGCGCGCGCTCCCAGCTGAAGTCGATGTCCTTGATGCGGTTGTTCTGAAGATCGGCGTAGATCACCGCGCCGATGCCCACCTGGCGGGCCACCTCGTCCTTGTTTTCCAGGCCGGGACTCTTTTCCTCGATGATGGAGCGCGCCTTGTCGATGGCGTTGAGGAGCAGATCCTCCAGAAACACCACATGGCCCTTGCGGGTGGAGAGGCTCTGGCCCTCGTAGCTGATCATGCCGAAGGCCACATGCACCAGGTCCTTGGCCCATTCGTAGCCCATCTTTTCAACCACCTTGAACCACTGGCGGAAATGCAGGTCCTGCTGATAGGCCACGACGTAGAGACACTTGTCGAAGTCGTACTCGTCCTTGCGCCACAGGGCCGCGGCGATGTCGCGGGTGGCATAGAGGGTGGCGCCGTCCTTTTTGAGGATCAGGCAGGGCGGCATGCCCGTTTTTTCCTCGTCGAGGTCCACGATGGAGGCGCCGTCGCTCACGGTGAGCAGGTTCTTGGCCCTGAGCTCATCGATCACGCGGCCCATCTTGTCGTTGAAGAAGGCCTCGCCGTTGTAGCTGTCGAAGGTCACGCCCAGCAGGTCATACACGCGCTGCGTATCCTTGAGGGTAAGCTCCTTGAACCAGTTGAACAGATCCAGCGCCTCGGCGTCGCCGTCCTCAATGGCCTTGAACCAGCGGCGGCCCTCGTCCTCCAGCGCGGGGTTCTTTTCAGCCTCCTCATGGAAGCGCACGTACAGGCGGGTCAGCGCCTCCACGCCGTCGCGCTCCACCTCCTGCCGGTCGCCCCAGCGCTTGTAGGCGCAGATGAGCTTGCCAAACTGCGTGCCCCAGTCGCCCAGGTAGTTGATGGCGACCGTCTTGTAGCCCAGGAAGTCAAAGATGCGGCGCAGGCTCTGGCCGATCATGGTGGTGCTCAGGTGGCCGATATGAAAGCGCTTGGCGATGTTGATGGAGCTGAAGTCCAGGCAGATGGTCCTGCCTTTGCCCTCCTCGCCCGCGCCCCAGCGGCCATCGGAGGCGAGCACATGCTCCAGCGTGCGGCGGGCAAAATTCTCCCGGTTCAGGAAGAAGTTGAGGTATCCGCCCATTTGCCTGGCCTGGCACAGGTCGCCCGCGTCAATGGCTTCGGCCAGCCTGGCGGCGATCTGCGGAGGGCCCATGCGCAGCGTGCGGCTGAGCTTGAAGCAGGGGAAGGCATAGTCGCCCATTTCCTTTTCGGGCGGGATCTCCAGAAAGCCCGCGATGTCAGCCGCGGAGGGCAGATTTTCCGCCTGGGGGAAGCTCTCTGCGATGGCCTTGGCGATCAGCTCCGAAAGACTTTGCTTGGTATCCATGCGTTCGCGTTCCTTTCTGCTCAGTCACGGGTGAGGATGGTGCCCATGGGGTCGCCGGCCAGGACCTTGAGCACGTTGTCCGGCGGCTCCAGCCCAAAGACGCGCACCACGGGCACGGCGTTTTCGCGCAGCATGATGAAGGCCGCGGCGTCCATCACGCGCAGGTCGCGCTCGGCGGCCTCGGCATAGGTGATGCGGGGGATGAGCGTGGCGGAGGGGTCGATGTGCGGGTCGGCGGTATAGACGCCGTCGATGTTCTTGGCCATCAGGATGGCGTCGCACTCCAGCTCGATGGCACGCAGGACGACTGCGCTGTCGGTGGAGAAGCAGGGATTGCCCAGCCCGCAGGCCAGGAACAGGATGCGCCCCGCCCGCAGGTGCTCGATGGCGGCCACGGTGTTGTAGCTCTCGGCAAAGCGGGGGATGTCCACGCCGCTCATCACCACCGCGCGCGCGCCCAGATGCTCCAGCGTGTCGCGCATGTAGAGGCAGTTCTGCAGCGTGGCCAGCATGCCCATCTGGTCGGCCGCCACGGTGCCCATGCGCATGGCCGCGCCCCGGCGGCCGCGCCACACGTTGCCGCCGCCAATGACCACCGCCAGCTCCACGCCGGTGCGCTGAATGTCGATGAGCATGCGGGCGGTCTGTTCAAACTTCTCGTGGCAGAACAGCTTGCCGTCCAGCCCCAGGGCCTCGCCGCTGAGCTTGAGGATCACGCGCCTGTAGGGAGATGCCATGAAACCATCCTTTCATCAAAAAAGGCACGCAGGCAAAGCCCGCGTGCCACAAGGTCGATGCCTGTCCGTTCAGCGCGTACAGGTCACTTCTTGGCGGCCATCTGCGCGGCAATCTCCTCGGCAAAGTTGTCCTTGCGCTTTTCGATGCCCTCGCCGCGCTCGAAGCGCTCGAAGCTGACCACGTTCAGCTCCGCGCCGATCTCCTTGGCGACCTCGCCCATCAGCTTGACGATGGACTTGTCGCCGTCCTTGACGAAGGGCTGCTCCAGGAGGCAGACCTCCTTGTAGTACTTCTCGATACGGCCCTCGACCATCTTGTCGACGATCTTTTCGGGCTTGCCCTCGTTGAGCGCCTGGGCGCGCAGGATCTCGCGCTCCTTGTTCAGCGCCTCGGTGGGCACCTCGTCCTTGCGGACGTAGGAGGGCTTGGCCGCGGCGATCTGCAGCGCCACGTCATGGTAGAAGGCGCGGAAGGCCTCGGCGCCGAAGGTGGCGGGGTTATTGTTTTCCACCAGCAAAAGCACGCCGATCTTGCCGCCCATGTGGATGTAGGTTTCCACCACGCCGGCGTTCGTCTCATAGCGGGCGAAGCGGCGGATGGAAATCTTTTCGCCGATGGAGACGGTCGCGTCGCTCACCAGGTCGGTGATGGTCTTGCTCTCGTCATCCACAAACTTCTGGTTCATCAGCGCGTCCACGTCGGTGGGGTTGGAAAGCGCCACGTGCTTGGCGATGTTCTTGCAGAAGTTCTTGAAGTTGTCGGTGTTGGCCACGAAGTCGGTCTCGCAGTTGACTTCGACGATGGCGCCCACGGTCTTGTCCTCGGTCACATAATCGATGACCGCGCCCTCGGCGGCGATGCGGCCGGCCTTCTTGGCGGCGGCGGCAAGGCCCTTCTCACGCAGCCATTCGACGGCCTTTTCCATTACGCCCTCGGCCTCGACCAGGGCCTTTTTGCAGTCCATCATGCCGGCCTGCGTCATCTCGCGCAGTTCCTTGACCATTTGCGAAGTGATGTTCGCCATTACAAACCTCTCCTTGCTTGCGATATCGTACATGGGAAAGGGAGGGCCTGCGCCCTCCCGCACAGGCTTACGCTTCGACCTTGGCGGCTTCCTCTTCGGGAGCGGCCTCGCCCTGGGCGTCCTGCTCGCCCTGACGGCCCTCAAGCACGGCGTCGGCGAGCTTGCCGGCGATCAGCTTCACGGCGCGGATGGCGTCGTCGTTGCCGGGGATGACATAATCGATTTCATCGGGATCGCAGTTGGTGTCCACGATGGCTACGATCGGGATGCCCAGCGCACGGGCCTCGCTCACGGCGATGTGCTCCTTGCGGGGGTCGACCACGAACAGCGCGCCGGGGAGCTTCTTCATCTCGCGGATGCCGCCCAGGTTGGCCTCGAGCTTTTCACGCTCATGCTGCAGGCGGATGACTTCCTTCTTGGGCAGCACGTCGAACTGGCCCTGCTGCTCCATGCGGTCGATCTGGTTGAGACGGTCCACGCGGGTGCGGATGGTGCGGAAGTTGGTCAGCATGCCGCCCAGCCAGCGGTTGTTGACGTAGAACATGTTGCAGCGCTGCGCCTCGGAAGCGATGGATTCCTGGGCCTGCTTCTTGGTGCCCACGAACAGCAGGCTCTTGCCGGACATGGCCAGGTCGCGCACGAAGTTGTAGGCTTCGTCGGCCTTGCGGACGGTCTTTTGCAGGTCGATGATGTAGATGCCGTTGCGCTCAGTGAAGATGTACTGAGCCATCTTGGGGTTCCAGCGGCGGGTCTGGTGACCGAAGTGCACGCCCGCTTCCAGGAGCTGCTTCATGGAGATAACTGCCATTTGGGTTTACCCTCCTTGTTTTTTCCACCCCTTGCATTGGCCCGATGCGGCCACCGCGCGCATGCGCGGCACAATCGCATGGTCTGCAAAGGTGCGTAATCGGTGAAAGTATATCACATCCCCGCCTGTTTGGCAAGGGTTTCGGGCCCGCTTTTTGCGCTGTTGCGGCCGTCTTTTTCAAAATTCTGCTGGATTTCATGCCAGCGGGCCGTGGCCGCCCAGCTGACCTGACCCTTTTTGCAAAACGACAGCGCCGAGAGTTTGGGCACCACCCGCTCCACGGGCATGCCCCCGTCGAGGGTCTTGGAGCTGAGGGCGTCAAAGGCGGCGCGAAAACGTGCATCCGCCCGCGCCCGCTCATAAAAGGAAAGCACATATACATAATAGAACAGCCCATACCCCCGCATGGGATATTCGACCTGCAAAAACCGCGTGCCGATGCCGTAGTGGCACGGGCTGATGGGCCGGCGGATGTCCCAGTGCGACAGCAGGAACGCCGCGGCCCGGTCCAGCCGCGCGTCGTCCTCAAGGTCGGGAACCTGTCGGAATAGATCGAGCACAACCAAAGTGGTGTACGGCGTGGAATATCGCGTCTCCTCGCCGTGGCCGTAGCTGTATTTTTCGCAGCGCCAGCCGCCGTCCGGCTGCTGGGTATCCAGAAAATAAGCCAGCGTCCGCTTCATCCGCACATCCTGCCCGTATCCCATGCGGCACAGCACATTGGCTGCCAGGGCGGTATGGCAGGGGTAAAGGTCGCCGGGCGCGGTGCGGATGCGCCCGTCCTCGCGCCAGGCGTCGAAAATCAGCTGCGCCACGCCCCGGAGCGCCTCGTGATCCGGCGGCACGCCCAGCTCCAGAAGGTACAGCGCGCTCTCCAGCGTGGTAAATGGCGCGCCCTTGAGGAGCTTGCGGTCCGGCGTGGTCCACCAGTCGGCGCCCTGATCGTGCCGGTGCGACAGAATGGCCGCCACGTCCGCATCGGTTTGCTCTGCAATCATCATGGAGGGTCCCCCTTTTGTGAAAAAGTCATGTTTCGGGCGCTGGCTGCGCATGCTATTGCCTAACGACACGCGGCGCTGTCCGCGCCGCGTCCGAAAGAGAGAAGGAGGAAGCCGCCATGCAAAAGCACCCCCCGAAACCCCGCTCCGATCCCAAGCGCCTGTGCGACCTTGCGCATATGGCCGACGAACCGCAGAGCACCGACGTGCTGGGCAGCTACACCGGCACCGCCCAGGACGGCGGGCATCCCGTGCAGGACGCCGACGACCTGTAGGCGCAAAAGGCCCGCCGCGCTCAAAACGCGGCGGGCCTTGCCATGAACTTACAGGGAATTGATCAGCTCGTAGGTTTCGCGGTCGAAGTGCTTCTTCATCATCAGCGCGTCGGCAAAGGGCATGTTGAACACGCGGCCGTGGCGGATGCCGATGGCCTGGTTGGTGATGCCGCGGTTGAGCAGCTGCACGGCCAGATGGCCCGCCTCAAAGGCGAAGGCGCTGTCCTGCGCGGTGGCCTGCGCGCCGCGCTGGGTGTAGCCGATGACGGTGGCGCGGGCCTCGATGCCGCCGCACTTGCGCTTGAGGATGCTGGCCAGGCGCTCGGCGTTGATGGGCTCGCCGGGATAGACGACCTTGCCGTTGTCGTTGAGGAACTTGCGCCAGTCAAACTCCTTCATCTTGTGCCAGCAGTGCTCGCCGATGATGAGGGTGGCGCGGGTGTTGCCCTTGGCGATCAGGCCGTTGAGGCGCGCGGCCAGCACGTCCACGTCCCAGTCCATCTCGGGCACGACCACCATTTCCGCGCCGGTGGCCATGGCCGTCTTCATGGCGATGTCGCCCGCGTTGCGGCCCATGACCTGCACCACGGCGGGGCGGTCATGGCTGCGGCTGGTGGCGCGGATGGAGCGCACGGCCTCCACGCACACGTTGACCGCGGTGTCGTAGCCCAGCGTGGCCTCGGTGTAACCGAGGTCGTTGTCGATGGTGCCGGGGATGCCTACGCAGGGGATGCCCAGCTCGGACAGGTGCATGGCGCCGTTGAAGCTGCCGTCGCCGCCGATGACCACCAGCGCGTCGATGCCGAGCTTGCGCAGGTTGTTGGCGCACTGGCGCTGAACCTCGGGCTTTTTGAATTCGTCGCAGCGGGCGGTGCGCAAAAAAGTACCGCGCTGGTCCGCGATATCCAGCACCGTTTCCAGGTCCAGAGCCGCGATATCGTCCTCAGGGTTTTCGCTCAGCCCCAACAGGCCGTTGTAACCACGCTTGATGCCCATGAGCTGGATACCGTGCGCGGCTGCGCAGCGTGCTACGCTGACTACCGCCGCATTCATGCCGGGGCTGTCGCCGCCGCTGGTCAGGATGCCGATTTTTCGGATCAAACCAATCACTCCTTGAATTCGCTCGAGCAGGGGGAACTCCCGCCAAGCAGTAGTATAGCACAGCTTTTGGCTGGCGCAAGGGGGCAAAAGAGGCTGTAAGGGATTATATTTCGGAATTTGTCGTGCGGGTGCGGCGCTCCTCGGTGCCTACATGCTTGAGATAGGCTGTTGGGCTCATGCCTACGATGTGTTTGAACTGCTTGCTGAAATGATAGGGGTCGGGCATGCCGATCTCAACGCCCGTCTGCCGCACGCTCATGCCGTCGCGCAGAAGCGTCTTGGCGCGCTCCATCTTGAGGAACTGGAGATAGCCCAGCGGGGGAATGCCCAGCTCCGAGGTGAAGCGCTTGCGGAAGGTTTCCACGGGCATGCGGCTGATGGCGGCCATATCCGCCAGGCTGAAGGCGTCGCGATAGCGGCAGGCGCGCAGCGCGTCCACCACGCGGGCGATCTCGTGGCTGAGGGTGGCGCTGGTGGCCACGCTCTGCCCGGAGTGCGCCGCGATCAGGCCCCAGAGCAGCTGGCCCAGCTGATAGCTGGCCTCGCCCGTGCCGGTATGGCGAACCAGCACCTGCACGATCTGGCGGATGAGCACCACCATGCTGGGCAGCATGCCCTGCTTGGCGGGCACACGGTTGAGCGCGTTCATCTGGCGCATGAAGTCCTCGGTCAGCGCGCCCTCCACCGTGAGCCACAGCAGGCGGGAATCCTTGGCCTGGCTGATGATGCAGCCCTCCGTATGCGGCGGGATGACCACGCATTCGCCCTTTTTGAGCGGCACCTTCATCTCGCGGTGCTCAAAGATCAACCCTCCGTCGTCCACCACCAGCCACAACGGCGCGTCGCAGGTGGAAAGCCGGTAGTTCTGCTGAAGCAAAATGGCGCTTCCGGCGGTTTTGATCCATACGCCGCTGCGCTCCACCAGCGGCGCCGGCACATGCGTGCCCTGTACAAAGATCCCCGGATCGGCGCTTTCTCCCATGGGAGCCTGGGGCACAAAGGTAACGTATGGCATGGCTTATTCTTCTCCCGACGATAATAAAGTTGACTGCTAGGTCCATGGATATTGTAAGGATTCCGTCGGCGGCTGTCAAGAGATATTTGCTATATTTTGCCGAACGAATTGCCATTTTATCCATTGAAAAAGCGTTTCCAAATCCGGAAACGCTTGATATACAAAAGGTTATGGCGAAGCTTTCGATTTTGTAAAAACAGGCGGATTTCACTCCACATGGAAACCTAGCGGCTTTTGAGCGTGATGAGGTGAACCTGGGGCGGAGCGAACAGGCGCACCGGCGCGCCGGAGGTGCCCACGCCGTTGGAAACCAGAATCGCCGCGCGGCTTTCCTCCAGCCAGCCGCTCATGTAGCGGCTGCCCACCTCCGGCAGCAGGGACTTGAAGGGCGTGTATCCCAGCAGATTGATCTGTCCGCCGTGCGTGTGGCCAAAGAGCGCCAGGTCGAACCAGTGGTTGTCGCCGTCGCTGCTTTTGGCGCTGAGCACGTCGGGCATCAGGTCCGGCGAGTGGCCGGCGAAGATGACGAAATCCTTGCTGCTCACCTGCGAGGCCACGCCCGCCACATCCGGGGAGCCGTTGTAGTAGTCATCCACGCCGGCGACGTAGATGTAGGTCTGCCCCAGCTTCATGCGGGATACGGTGTTGACCAGGGGCAGGCAGCCGTAGTTTTTCATCTCGGCCATCAAAAGGCCGAGGTTGCTTTCCGGCTCGGTGCGGTCATGGTTGCCCAGCACGCCGAACACGCCCAGCCGGGCGTACAGCGCGGGCGCCGTTCGAAAAAACTCAATGGCGGAATCGCTGTCGTTGGCATAATCGCCGCCCAGAATGACGATGTCCGCGTTCAGGCCGTTGATGGTGCCGATGAGCTCGTTGACGCGGCTCTGCGAAAACCAGGCGCACTGATGAATATCGGAGGCAAAGACGATTTTCAGATTTTTCAAATTGGCCGGCAGGTCGGTTACATACAGCGTATGCTCCTCAACGGTGAGGGTGGTAGCCTCAAAAAAGGGGTATGCCGCCAGCAGGAGGGCCGCCAGACACCACAGGAGCTTTTTGAACGGGAAATGCCGCCTCTGGGGCCGGCGGTATTTATAGTGATACTTGGGCATCGCGCAGCCTCCCCTCAGAAAGCCCTTCCCATTTGACACATTTCGTCATTCATTGTACACTGAACCCATCCACTTGACAAGGGGGATGCCAGCCTATGGAACAAATTGCTAATTTTCGGACCATCGGCCCCACCACCTACCTATGTCCGATTCCGGCGGTCATGCTGGGCTGCGCGGACCCGGAGGGCGGCGCGCCCAACCTGATCACCGTGGCCTGGACGGGCGTGGTATGCTCCAAGCCGCCCATGCTCTCCGTCAGCATACGCAAAAGCCGCCTGAGCCATGACATGATCGCGCGCACGGGAGAATTTACGCTGAACCTCACCAGCCGCGCCCTGTGCCGGGCCATGGATTTCAGCGGCGTCAAAAGCGGGCGGGAGGTGGACAAATTTGCCCACCTGGGCCTTACGCCTCAGCCCGCGCCCGGCCTCAGGGCCGCGCCAGCCGTGGCGGAGGCGCCAGCGTTTCTGAGCTGCCGGGTCCGCTCCGTCCAGGAGCTGGGCAGCCACGACCTGTTTCTGGCCGATATCGTGGAGGTGAGCGTGCAGGACCGCTTCTTCCTGGCCGACGGCTCCATCGACGAGGCCGCGATGGAGCTGGTGGGCTACGCCCACGGCAAATATTTCGTTCTGGGTGAGGCGCTGGGCTTCTTCGGCTATTCGGTGGCTTCGCCGGAGGCGCTGGAGCGCCGCGGATTCTGAGGGGGAGAGAACGATGCCTTTGCGTGTGCTTCTGGCCGATGCCGACGGCACTTTGTTTGACTTTCACCGGGGCGAGGCGGTCGCCATCGGGGAAACCTTCCGGCGCTTCGGCATTCCCGCAACGCCCGGCAACCTGGCTACCTATTCGCGCGTCAACCGCGCCCAGTGGCTCAGGCTGGAGCGGGGAGAAACGACCCAGGAACGCCTGCGCGTGGACCGGTTCACGGAGTTTTTGCGCGAAACCCGCCTTGACGGCGACGCGAGGGCCCTGTGCGACTGCTTTGTGGAATTGCTGGGCCAGCAGCGATACATCTTGCCCGGCGCGGAGGATTTCTGCCGCGCGGTAAGCGCACGCATGCCCATCTTTCTGATTACCAACGGCATTTCTCAGATTCAGCGCAGCCGCTTTGGCGACTGCGCCCTCACGCCCTACCTGTCCGGCATGGTGATCAGCGAGGAGGTGGGGCACGCCAAGCCGCATCCGGCCATGCTGTACCGGGCGCTGGAGATGGCGGGCTGTGCCCCGGAGGAAGCGATCGTGATGGGCGACAGCGTGACCGCTGACATCGCCGCGGCCCGTGCCGCGGGGATGGAGAGCATTTTGTTTACCGATGGAAAGGAGCCGCCCCAAGGACACGGCGCCACCCATGTGGCGCGCACCTACCGGGAGGCGCTGGACATCCTGCTGGCCGGGGCGGAATAGCCGCGTTCAGGCCATTGGTTCCGGGAGGGAGTGCGGATGCGGATTTTGCTGGCGGAGGACGAAAAGTCTCTGGCGCGGGCGCTGGTGACTTTGCTCAAGAAACATCATTATGAGGCCGACGCCGTCTACGACGGGGCCGAGGCGCTGGCCTATCTGCAGACGGGCAACTACGACGCGGCCATCCTGGATGTCATGATGCCGGGGATGGACGGGATCGAAGTCCTGTGCCGGGCGAGGGAGAGCGGCGTTTCCGTGCCGATCCTGATGCTCACCGCCAAATCGGACGTGCGCGACAAGGTGACCGGCCTGGACAGCGGGGCCAACGACTACATGACCAAGCCCTTCAGCGCGCAGGAGCTGCTGGCCCGCATCCGCGCCATGACGCGCGTTTCCCGCGGCGTGGACACCAACCGGCTGACGATGGGCAACGTGACGCTGGATTTGACCACCTATGAGCTATCCACGCCTGCGGGCAGCTTCCGACTGACCGGTAAGGAATTTCAGATGATGGAGATGCTGCTTTCCAACCGGCGCCGACTGATTCCCACCGAGCGGTTTCTGGAGAAGATCTGGGGATATGATACCGATGCGGAGGTGCATGTGGTCTGGGTGTATGTCTCCTATCTGCGCAAGAAGCTGGCGTCGCTGGGGGCCACCGTGCAGATTCGAGTAGCCCGCAACGCCGGTTACTCGCTGGAGGAGATACCATGATTCGCAAGCTCCGCGTCAAGTTCATTCTGGTCAGCATGTTTTCCATGCTGCTGGTGCTCTCGGTCATTCTGGGCATCGTCAACGTGCTCAACTACGAGGAAATCGTCCGCGACGCCGACGGCGTGCTTGCCCTGCTCAACGACCACGCGGGCGAGCTGCCCGTGCCGGTGCAGGCCATCGACTGGCGCAGCGCCGGCGACCGCTACAAGTCTCCCGAACTGCCCTATGAAATCCGCTTCTTTTCGGCGGTGCTGGACGACGGAGGAACCGTGCGGAACATTTATAACGATCAGATTTTTGCCGTGGATGAGGCCAAGGTGGCCCAGTACGCGGCGGAGGCCTTTTCCAGCGGTGAGACGGGCGGCTTTGTGGAGGATTACCGCTTTGCCCGCTATGCCGTGGATGACGGCGTCCTGCTTACCTTCCTGGATTGCGGGCGCATGCTGGCGGGATTCCGAAGCGTGCTGATCTACAGCGCGGGCATCGCCGCGGCGGGCATGGCCGCCGTGTTCGTGCTGGTGTGGCTGCTCTCCGGCCGCATGATCCGTCCCATCGCCGAAAGCTACCGCAAGCAGCGGCGCTTTATCACGGACGCGGGCCATGAGATCAAAACCCCCATCACCATCATCGACGCCGATCTGGAGATCCTGTGCATGGAGACAGGCGACAACGAATGGGTTCAGGACATTCGGGCGCAGACCGCCCGCCTGGCCGCGTTGACCAACGACCTCATCTGCCTGTCCAGGATGGAGGAGGAAGAGGTGCAGGCAAAAAGGATTGAGTTCCCTTTCTCGGATGCGGTTCGGGAAACGGCGGAATCCTTTCAGGCGCTGGCCAGGACGCGCGGTAGAACGCTGCGCATTCATGTCGAGCCCATGCTGTCCTACGTGGGCGAGGAGAAATCCCTTTGCCAGCTGACGGAAATCCTGCTGGACAATGCTATCAAGTATTCCCGCGAGGGCGACGAGGTGCGCCTGACGCTGGAAAAGCAGGGCAGGCTTATCCGCCTGGCGGTGGACAACGGCGTGCAAAATCTGCCCAAAGACGTGGTGGACAACATGTTCGACCGCTTTTACCGCGGGGATCGCGCGCGCGCCTCGGAAGGCGGCGGCTACGGCATCGGGCTGTCCATCGCGCAGGCGATTGTCAGCGCGCACCGGGGAAAGATTTCCGCCGCGGT
Organism: uncultured Eubacteriales bacterium; assembly: GCA_944349545.1. GTDB lineage: Bacteria > Bacillota > Clostridia > Christensenellales > Aristaeellaceae > Limiplasma. Next base: position 3,542 of record CALVNG010000006.1, on the reverse strand, counting down.
CAGCGCCGGTCGGCTGACCATGACCGTGTTGCTGCCCGCCGATTGATTTTTTGCGAAACAAGAAAACGCCCGCTCCCGGCAGAACCGGAAGCGGGCGCCTTTTCTGCTTTATGCGCGGATTTCCTGACGCATGAAAGCGATGTAGGAAACGGTGAACGCGGCCATGGTCAGCGCCAGCATGACCGTCAGGTGCGGCCATACGAGCAGCAGGCTCTGGTCGAAGGACAGATAGCTGGCGAGCGCGCCCGATACCGAGGCCTGCGTGGTGATGCCGATGGTGCGCACGTTGGGGTTGAGCAAAGTGGTGGCTGCTTCGCAGTACAGGTAGTAGGGCGAGGTGCGCTCCAGGGACAGCTGCAGCTCATAGTTGCCGTACATGTTGTAATAGCCCTGAATGCCGTCCAGCGGATAGGCGATGTTGGCGATGATGCTCGCCACCATGCTTGCAAACAGCGTCAGGTAAATCCACACGGCAATCACGATCAGCGCCGAGGTGGCGGCGTGCTTGCAAAGCGTAGAGCACAGGATGGATACGCCCAGCCACAGCGCGGTGTACACCGCTGTGAGCGCCAGGTAGGAGAAGATGCGCAGCAGCTCCTCGCCCACGGGCGGGATGCCCAGGATGGCCAGCCCCAGCCCGCCCACCATGATGCCAACGAAGAAGATCATGATGAACACCACGGTGGTGCCGGCGAGGAATTTGGCGTTGATGACCGCGTCGCGGTGAATGGGCTGGGATACCAGGCGGGTGAGCGTGCCCTGCGTGCGCTCGCGGTTGATGGCGTCAAAGCCCATGGCCAGTCCGGCCAGGGGGGCCAGGTAGGCCAGGAACGAAGCGAACGAGGGGATGGAGCTGCCGCTGGCGGTGTAGATGGCCAGGAAGAGGTATTCGCTGCTGGTGAATGTGGCGTCGGAGATGCTGCTGAGCGCCCCGTAGAGGCTGGCCAGGCTGGTGAGAATCAGCAGCGCAAACACCAGCTTGAAGCGCGCGCTGTGAAAGTGGTCGGCCAACTCCTTATGATATAGCGTGGAGAAGCCGCCCGTCTCACGCCTTGGCTTCGCCCCGGAGATGGCGGAAGATGCTGCCGCTGCGGCTGCCTTCATGCTGCTCACCTGCCTTTACAAAGTATCTCGAATAGATTTCGTCCAGATCGCTGCCGCACTGCCGGAGATAGGTCAGGTGGAAGTTGCGCGTGAGCAAAGCGCGGGCCACCGCGTCGGACACGTCCGCGGCGGACTGGACGAGGAAGTTTTCGCCGCTTTCTTCCACGGAGGAGACGCCCTCCACGCCCCTGAGCGCTTCGGCCAGCGCCTTGCCGCCCGGCTCTGCGCCCACTTCCAGGCGAAAGCCGCTCTCCTGCTCCAGCTGCTTGCCCAGCTCGCCGATTTCGCCGCAGGCCACCAGCTTTCCCTTGACAAAGATGCCCACACGGTCGCAGATCTGCTGAATCTGATGCAGCTGATGCGAGGAAATCAGGATGGTTTTTCCGTCCTTTTCCGCCAGTTCGCGGATCAGCGCCATCAACTCATGCATGCCTTCCGGGTCGATGCCGTTGGTGGGCTCGTCCATGATGAGCACGTCGGGGTCCTTGATGAGGATGTCCGCGATGCCCAGACGCTGTTTCATGCCCTTTGAATAGGTGCCCGCCCGGCGGTCCACGGCCTCGGTCATGCCCACGCGGGCGACCAGCTCGTCGATGCGGGCTTCCAGATAGTCGCCGGAGAGGCCGTTCATCGCGCCGGTCATGCGCAGGTTCTGCCGGCCCGTCATGTCGGGGTAAAAGCCCATGTTGTCCGGCAGATAGCCCACGAAGCGCTTGACTTGAATCGGGTTTCGGGTGCAGTCCACGCCGGAGATGGAGGCGGTTCCGCCGGTGGGCTCGGTCAGGCCCAGCAGCATCAGCGTGGTGGTGGTCTTGCCCGCGCCGTTGGGGCCCAGCAGGCCGAATACCTCGCCCTGTCTGACGGTCAGGTTCAGGTCGTCCACCGCGGTCAGACCCCCGTAGCGCTTGGTCAGCGCCTTGGTTTCGATGATTGTGTCAGCCATGCTCAGCGCCTCCCGTATCTGCGCATGACCAGAACGATTACCACCGCCAGCACTACGATGATGCCGATGCCCGTCAGCCCCCACTTGGTTTCAGTCTTGACCGTGATGCGGAACTCCGCGCTGTCGCTGGCGTCGCTGCTGCTCGCGGTAAGGACGGTCACGTAGTCGCCCGACATGGCTTCCTCGCCCGGCGTGATGTAAGCGGTGGTTTCCACCGTCGCCCCCGCCTCGATCACGTCGATGGTTTCAGTGGAGAAGCGCACGGTCCAGCCGCTGGGCGCGCTGGAGGTGAGGTTGACGTTGGTCAGGTCGCTGTTGCCGCTGTTGGTCAGGCTCAGCTGCACGGCGCTCTCCTGATTGGCGTAGGCGTCCAGGCTCAGCCGTCCGCTGGGGGTGGACAGGTCCATCGCGTAGGAGCCGGTGATGGTCACCGACAGGTCGATGGTCATGCTTTCGCTGACCGAGGTGGCGGTGCAGGGAATCTCATAGGTGCCCGCCTCGATGTTTTCCGGCGGCGTCACGGAGATGTCCACAGCCTGCGTGGTGCGGGCCTCCACGTCCAGCGCGGCGACCTTGGTGGTTTCGCCCGACGGCAGGAAGCTCACCTGCCAGCCCGTGGGCGCGTTGGCCGTGAAGGAATAGGTCTGGCTGGAAAGCGTGTTGTTGATCAACGTGGCGCTGAAGGTGAAGGCCGTATCCGCGTCGCCCTCCTGCGAGGGATATTCCACCGTGAAGCTGCTCTCGCCGATTTCCTCGGCGCTGACGGTGAGGGTAAGGTCCATCGTATCGGAGATGTTCTGCCCCTCCGCCTTCAGCCGGATGGTATAATCCCCGTCGGCGGCGTTCAGCGGCACGTCCACCGCAAAGGTCACGCTGTCGTCGGTCTGCTCATTTTTCACATGGACCACGCTGACCTGCTTGCTGCTGGCGCTGAAGGAGCCCTCCCAGCCCTCGGGAATCTCCTCCACCGAAAGGGTGACGTCCTGTGAGGCGCCGCTGTAGTTGTCCAGGCTCAAGGGAAAGGTCAGGCTGTCGCCCGCCTTTACGGTCATGGCGGGATACTGGGTGCTCAGTTCGATGTAGGGATCAACGGCTGGGCTGTCCACCGCTTCGGCGGCGGCGCAGGATACCAGCAGCATCAGGGCCACCGTCAGGGCGGCCAGACGGGTGAATGTACGAATGCTTCTGTCCTTCATTTCAATCACTCCTGAGTATATTTCGCTGTTTGAGCGTATCCAAACGATACGCCGCCAAGCTATGACAGACTTAAAAAGCCCCTTGAACGAACTGTGAACAATGGCGGTTTTTTGTGCGAAGAAAAAGGCAGAATACGGAAAAAGCCGCCTGGGAAAAGGGCGGCACAGGAACAGAAGGAAAGGAAAAAACCCTCAAGCCTTTACGGCTCAAGGGTTTTTTGCTGGTCAGACTGTCCGAAAAGATATGAAATCCCGCAGGCTCCAATAGAGACAGTGGGATTTGAATATCCCTGATTAGT
>CALVNG010000005.1 GCA_944349545.1 uncultured Eubacteriales bacterium | reverse complement strand
GCCCGGCGCGTACCGCCGCCCATGCCGCCAAAGAAGGTATCGAAAATGCTTTCAAAGCCGCCCATGCCGCCAAAGCCGCTGAAATCAAACCCGCCTGCTCCGCCGCCGCCCATCTGCGGTCCGTCGAAGCCGAACTGGTCGTAGCGTTTGCGCTTTTCGGGGTCGCTGAGGACCTCATTGGCCTCGTTGAGCTCCTTGAAGCGCTCCTCGGCGTTTTTGTCGTTGGGGTGCAGGTCGGGATGGCATTCCTTGGCTTTTTTGCGGTACGCGCTTTTGATTTCAGCCTCGGAGGCATCCTTGCTTACGCCCAGCACCTCGTAATAATCGCGCTTTGCCAAAAGCTCACCTACTTACTTTCAAAACATGCGGTATATACAGACCGAATGCCCCGGCGCGCGTGCGGGAGGGGGCTCCCTCCCCCGCGCCGGGGCTGAACGGGGCCATGGGGTCCCGGATTACTTCACTTCCGCGTCGGCGTCGATGGTGCCGTCGTCGTTGACCTGCGGTCCCTCGCCGGCGCCGGCGCCGGGCTGGCCGCCCTCCTGCTGGTAGAGCTTGCCGAAGATCTGATAGACCTTCTGGGTCATGCTTTCCATGGCGCTCTTGATGGCCTCGGTGTCGCCGCCCTCGCGGACCTTCTTGAACTCGTCGATCTCGTGCTGCACGGTCTCCTTGTCGGCGCTGTCGAGCTTGTCGCCGTTTTCACGCAGCTGCTTCTCCATCTCGTAGATGAGGGTATCCGCGCGGTTCTGGATCTCAACCTCTTCCTTGCGCTTCTTATCCTGCTCGGCGTACTGCTCGGCTTCCTTCACGCGCTGGTTGATCTCCTCCTCGGTCATGTTGGTGGAGGCTGTGATGGTGATCTTCTGCTCGTTGCCGGTGCCCTTGTCCTTGGCGCTGACGTTCACGATGCCGTTGCGGTCGATGTTGAAGGTAACCTCGATCTGCGGCACGCCACGCGGCGCGGCGGGGATACCGGTCAGCTGGAAGCGGCCCAGCGTCTTGTTGTCGTAAGCCATGGGACGCTCGCCCTGCAGCACGTGGATTTCCACGGCGGTCTGGCCGTCAGCCGCGGTGGAGAACACCTGCGACTTGCTGGTGGGGATGGTGGTGTTGCGCTCGATGAGCTTGGTGAAGATGTGGCCCTCGGTTTCAAGGCCCAGGCTCAGCGGCGTCACGTCCAGCAGCAGCACGTCCTTGACCTCGCCGCCCAGCACGCCGGCCTGAATGGCGGCGCCCACGGCCACGCACTCATCGGGGTTGATACCCTTGAAGGGGTCCTTGTTGGTGATCTTCTTGACCGCCGCCTGCACCGCGGGGATGCGGGTGGAGCCGCCCACGAGGATGACCTTGTCGATCTGGTCAGGGGTGAGATTGGCGTCCTTGAGCGCCTTGTTCACGGGGCCGATGGTCTTTTCGACCAGGTCGGCGGTCAGCTCGTCAAACTTGGCGCGGGTAAGGGTCATATCCAGGTGCTTGGGGCCGGTGGCGTCGCTGGTGATAAAGGGCAGGTTGATGTTGGTGGACATCACGCCGGACAGGTCGATCTTGGCCTTCTCGGCAGCCTCCTTCAGACGCTGATACGCCATCTTGTCCTGGCGCAGGTCGATGCCGTTTTCCTTCTTGAAGGTGTCGGCCACATAGTTGATGATGCGCTCGTCGAAGTCGTCGCCGCCCAGGCGGGTATCGCCGTTGGTGGCCAGCACTTCAAACACGCCGTCGCCGATCTCCAGGAGGCTGACATCGAACGTGCCGCCGCCCAGGTCATACACCAGAATCTTCTGGCCGCCCTCCTTGTCCAGGCCATAGGCCAGAGACGCGGCGGTGGGCTCGTTGATGATGCGCAGCACTTCCAGGCCCGCGATGCGGCCCGCGTCCTTGGTCGCCTGGCGCTGGCTGTCGCTGAAGTAAGCGGGCACGGTGATGACAGCCTGGGTGACGGTTTCACCCAGGTAGCTCTCGGCGTCCGCCTTGAGCTTCTGCAGGATCATGGCGCTGATTTCCTGCGGGGTGTAGTCCTTGCCGTCGATGGAAACCTTGTGCGCGGTGCCCATCTCACGCTTGATGGAAATAACGGTGCGGTCGGGGTTGGTGATGGCCTGACGCTTGGCGATCTGGCCCACCAGACGCTCGCCGTCCTTGGTGAAGGCGACCACGGAAGGCGTGGTACGGGCGCCTTCGGCGTTGGGGATAACGGTAGGTTCGCCGCCTTCCATGACGGCCACACAGCTATTGGTAGTACCCAGGTCGATACCGATGATCTTAGACATATGCTTTATCCTCCTCAAAATGCTTGCGCGCTTGCGCAAATTTGGTAATTGCCGGTTTGATGTATGTAAAGCGGCCGCGCCGCCTGTCGGGGAAAAAGGCCGTTATTCGGGGACGACCTTCACCATCGCGTGGCGAAGCACCACGCCCTCCATCTGGTAGCCCTTGAGCAGGACCTCGCAGACCGTACCGGGTTCGCCGTCTTCCGGCGCGCCCTGCATCACCGCGTTTTCCAGGTTGGGATCGAACCTTTCGCCCTTGCGGCTGATGGGGGTGATGCCGCGCTTTTCAAACGCTTCACACATCTGCCTCAGCACCATTTCCACGCCGCTCTTCAGGGAATCTCCCTCGCCGGCGCTTTCGCCCGCGGCGGCGATGGCGCGCTCCAGGTTGTCGATGACCGGCAGAAGCGTTGTGGCAAATGCCCGCGCCCCGTCGTCAAAGGCCTCCTTGCGGACGTTCTGGTTGCGGCGGCGGAAATTCTCAAAATCCGCCTGTACGCGCTGAGCCATGGTCAGGTATTCCTCCTGCTTGGCGATGGCGGCGGCCAGCGCCTCGGCCGCCTCAGCGGCGGCAGTGTCCTGCGCCATTTCCTCCCTGGCCTGCTCGTGCGCCTCGTCCGCGTCCATGGCGGTCTCCACGGCCGCTTCCATGGTTTCGACAGCCTCCTGCGCCTCGTTGGTCAGCGGCTTTTGCGTAACGTCCTGCATGGTGTCCCCTCTTTGCTTTCTTTTCTTCTTTGCCATATTGTTTACTCCTTGTCCTGCCCAAGCAGGTCGGTGAGCTGCTTGCCCATGGCGCTCAGCACGCTGAGTACCCGTCCGTACTGCATGCGCGTGGGGCCGATGACGCCAATGGTGCCATGGGTGTTGTCGCTCAGGCGGTAGGTGGCCGTGACCAGCGAGCAGTCCTCCAGTTCCGGAATCCCGGTTTCAGGACCGATGCGCACGGTAAAGGCCATCTCGCCGTGGTTTTCCATCAGCTTGAGCAGCTTTTCCTTGGTTTCCAGGACGCTTAAAAAGCACTTTGCCTTTTCCACGTCCGAATACTCCGGAAAGTTGAGGATGTTGCTGGCGCCGCCCAGGGTGAGCTTGGCCTTGCCGCCCTCGCTGTCCACCGCGTCCAGAAATTCCGCCACGCCGCTGAGTACCTGGCGTTCGGCGCGCATGTCGCGCTCCGTTTCCTTGATCAGGGCCAGGGCCTCGCTGAGCGTATGACCGCCGAGGCGCTCGGTCAGCGTGCGGCTGACGGCATAGAGCGCGTCGGCGTCCATGTCGCTGCCGACACGGATCACGGAATCGCGCATGATGCCGCCGTCGGTGACGATCACCAGCAACGCGCTCTGGCTGCTGACCGGCACCAGCTGCAGCGTGCGGATGCGAAGCTCCGCGCCCTTGGGACTCATCACCAGCGAGGTGTAGTGCGTCAGCCCTGACAGCACCTGCGCCGCCCGGCTGATCACGTCCTCCATCTGCTGCGCGCGGTTGGTAAAGTAGGCGCGCACATCGGCGGCGTCGCCGGTGCGGATGGAGCCGTTCTTGAGCAGCTGGTCCACATACAGCCGGTACGCTTTCGCGCTGGGGATGCGCCCCGCGCTCACGTGCGGCTGATCCAGATACCCCAGCTCCTCCAGATCGCTCATCTCGTTGCGGATGGTCGCCGAGCTCAGCCCCATCTCGTACTTTTTGGAGATGGTGCGGCTGCCCACCGGAATGGCGGTCAGGATATAGTCGTCGATGATCGCCTGCAAAATGCGGAACTTACGCGCGTCCATCGTCATCCTTTCCACCTCCCTGTCGGTCTGAATCGCATTTCCGGGTTGTTAGCACTCGTTAAGGTCGAGTGCTAACACATGCATATCATATGCCAGCGCCCCCTGTTTGTCAAGTGCTTTTGAAATTTTCTCGTTCAAATTCAACATTTGTTCATAATCGGTCCGGCATGGTACAATGGATGCGGGAAGGGGGCGCATCGCCTTGAAATCAAGCCGTCTGTTTCAGATCGTCTATGAGCTGATGAGCGGGGAACGCGTAACCGCGCCGGAGCTTTCGCGGCGGTTGGAGGTGTCGGTGCGCACCATCTACCGCGACGTGGAAGCCCTGTGCCAGGCAGGTGTGCCTATCGTGACCGGGCAGGGCCAGGGCGGGGGCATCCGACTGATGGACGGCTTCGTGCTGGACCGCGCGCTGATGAGCGCGGCGGAGCAGGAGCGGCTGATGCTGGCGGTGAGGGCGCTATCCAGCGCCACCGGCGACAGCGGCGAGCTGCTGCAAAAGCTGGGCGCGCTGTTTCGCGCGCCCGGGGCGGACTGGCTGTCGGTCGATCTGGACCGCTGGGGGCAGACGGGCAAGCGGGACACGCGCTTTGATGCGCTCCGCCAGGCCATTTTGGAAAAGCGGGTGCTGGCCTTTGACTATGCGGGGGCGAATGGCCTGCGCGCCCGGCGCGTCCGGCCGGCCCGCCTGTGCTTCAAGTCCTCGGCGTGGTATCTGCAGGCGGTCTGTCTGGAGCGTCAGGAGTGGCGCACCTTCAAGCTCACCCGTATGAGCGGCCTGCGCCTGACCGACGAACGCTTTTCAGATACGCTCATTCCTCCGCCGATCGAGCCGGCGTCCGGCGGTCCCTCCGAATGCACGGTAACCCTGCGCTTTCCGGCGGGCGCAGCTTTTCGCGTATGCGACGAGTTTGCCAGCGAATCCATACAGGCCAATGAGGACGGTTCCCTCACCGTGACCGCGCGCATGCCGCTGGCGGATGGTTGGCTGTACAGCTATCTTTTGTCCTTTGGCGGCGCGGCCGAGGTGCTCTCCCCGCCGCAGGTGCGCGCGGGACTGGCCCGCTTTGCCCGGCAGGCCAGCTTGCGCTATCAAAAAGATTTGCCCGACGGCGAAAACCTGACAGAAGATGTCAGGTTTGCTGTGCTACCCTATTCCTGTCCCCCGGAGGAACAGCATGATGGACAGGAGGCTATCAAATTGGAACGGACATTTTGCCAGAGCTGCGGCATGCCCCTCACCGGCGCCCCGCAGGAGCTGGGCACCGAGAAGGACGGCACGCCCAATCCCGACTACTGCACCTACTGCTACCAGAACGGAGCCTTTACCCGCGACTGCACTATGCAGGAGATGATCGATTTCTGTACGCCCATCATGGCCCAAAGCCATCCGGGCATGACCGAGGCGGACGCGGCCGAGCGGATGCGGAGCTTCTTTCCGCAGCTCAAGCGCTGGAAAAGGGAAGGCTGAACGACGAGACACGGGAAAGGGAGCGCGTCCGCTAGACGTTCTCCCTTTTCCGTCAGTTTTCCCCATGCACCCGCCGGTTCATGCGGCGGATTTTTCCTCTCAGCGTCAGATATTGCACCGCCCAGGCCACCGCGAAGATGCCCGCAAAAACGCCTGTGTAAAGCGCCACTCCGCCCGCACTGTGCTCCATCCAGCCGCACACCCAGGCTATAGGCAGCATTACCAGAGCCGTTATGGCAAAATAGATGGCGGATTGTTTCAAAAAGCTCCAGCGCTCCATTTCCCAGATCAGCGAGCACATGGCAAACGCGGCGCCCAGCACACCGCACAACACAGCCTGCAGGCCCACCGCTCCCGCCTCGCTGCCTGCCAGCGCGGTCAATTCGGGCATGCAGGCCACATACCGACCCTGCCCCCAGCCCAGTGAAATGACGATAGTAATCAGATACCCCATGGCCATGCCCAGCGGGACGCCCAGCAGGCCGCGCAAAAGCGCCTTTTTCTTCACGGCTGTTTCCTCCTTGTCCAATCGTCTAAATGCCCAGCACCTGACGAATCTTGGAGACGTATCGCCGGGAAACCCAGGCCGCCGTGCCGTCCTCCAGCGTTACGCGAATGGTGCCGGCCAGGTTCAGGTCAAAGCCCCTGGCCTTGCCGAGGTTGATGATTTCCGAGTGCGATATGCGAACGAAGCGGGACCGATCCAGCCTGTTTTCCAGCTCATAGAGCCGCATACGCACGACATATTCCCCCTCTACCGTGCTCACGTACACCTTGCCGCCAGCGGCATAGGCGCGCAGAATTCCGGCCGGGTCGAGAATGGCGGCCTTTTCGTCCCGAAATCCCATGAGCATTCTGGGCGCCTCCAGCTTTTCCAGCATTGCGGCGATCTCCCCGGTCATCCGGTCGGTATGGACCACGATTCTGGGCTCCGTGCAGGCAGGGTCGATCTGGATGTCGATGCGCACCTACCTCCCCCCTTCCGCATCCAGTATAGAGACTTGGGAGGGTACCATGCAACCTTTTTGGTACAATCGGTCGCAACAGTGGTTCAACCGGCAGACATGGAAAATCGCCCGGCAGAGTCTTGTCTCCAACCGGGCGATTTGCGACTTTTTGTTCTGCTATGCGATTTCTGTTACAGAAGCTCCCCGCCGCGTACGCCGTCCAGTTCAGGCTTGCGCTTCCAGGCGGTCATCACGCCCGTGCCCAGCCCTGTGCGCTGCCAGCTCACCTCTTCAAACGACAGGTCCGACAGCCGGCTTTGCAGCTCCAGACGGTTCACAGGCGTGCCTTCCGCGCTCACGGCCATCCAACGGCGCAACGCGTTCATCGCTGCGGGCCAGCACGCCGTTCCCAGCACCAGCTGGCCGCCGGGCTTGAGCACGCGAAGCGCCTCGCTTAGCATGCGGTCCAGCGAATCCGCGTCGCCCCTCCACTGCATGAGCACCGTGTCAAAGGCATCCTCCCGCCAGGGAATATCCCCTACCGGCGCATAGACGATATCGCAGCTCTGCAGGCGCGCACGGGCGGCGCGCACATCCTCCATGTCGGCGGATACCCCGCATACCTCGCACTGCATGTTGCGGCGCAGGTATTCTGCCATCAGACCCCGGCCCACGCTCGCGTCCAACACCCGGTCCTCCGGGTCCACCACAGCCCATTTAAGCATGGCTTTTTCCAGTGCGTTCAGCCGCGGACGTGCTTTGACGGACAGCTCACCGGATACGGTTTTGCCTTGTACCTTGGTGATCATGCGCGTCCTCCTCAGCCATTCTGTTTCCTGTCACACGGCCATTATATCACAGAATTGCTAAGAATGCACGTATTTTTGTAACATTTTGTTTATTATTTTGAATATTCTCGTAAACAATAGGTAACGGAGGCCTTGCGGGACAGCACCATCCACAGCGCCGCGTCCAGCAGCACAAGCAGCAGGACATCCGCACCCAGCGCCGCAGATATCGGCCAACCCCAAAGGATCAGGAGCGCCGCCGCCCCCACCAGTGCCGCAATGATGATCATGCCGCCGAACATGCTGACCATGGCGTTCATGCTCTGCTTGACGGCCTCGGTTTCGGTCTTCCATTTCAGCTTGGGATGGTACACGTCCAGCAGCAGGCTCATCAGGCACCACAGGAGCGAAAACACCTGCGACACAGCCAGCGCGCCCAGCGTTTCCAGCCACATGCCGGGCAGCAGCACCCACAGCGCCACCGCGCTCACCAGCGCCGAAGCCAGGTTGAAGGTCATGCCCATGAGCAGCTTGGCGCCCAGCTGTGCCTTGCCCGTGACGGGATAGATGCGCCGCATGTCATGCCGCGCGCCCTCGCGCGAAACAGCGGTAGCCACGGCCAGGCCCATGGTGCAGGTCAGCGCCAGGAAACCCGCGGCGCAGGCCAGATAGACGCTACCGGGAACGAGCTGCGCCACAACTTGGGAAAGCGCCATCCCCTCCGCCTCCCGGCCGATGCCGATGGCCGCCACCACCAGCAGCACCGGAAACATCACCGCGCCGGTGAGGCAGTTGGTAGCGTAGGTGGGCACGGTGAGCACCTCGCGCACCTCCTGACGGTACAGCGCCCAGAAGGGACTGCGCGCGCGCCAGCCCGAAGCCCGGCGGCGCGCGCCGCGGTTGACGCGCTGGATGATCTCAGCCTGCCGCAGCGCAAGGCGCATATACCCGCCGCCGCACAGCGCCACCACCAGCGCCAGCGCGGCGATGGAGACGCCCGCATACAGTGCCGCCTGCCCCCATGCCTGGAAGCCGGAGCCCGTAGCCGCAGCCGTAAGCCACTGAAGCGGCGGAAACGCGCCCACCACCATGTCGGTCAGCGAACCGCTGCCCAGCAGCAGACCGGCGGCGGCCTGTGCCAGCTCGCCCTCATCCATATTCATGTTGATGCTCATTTCAGCGCCCACAATGGCGGCCACCAGCACGAAGGTCATCACCGTGGTCACGCCCTCGCGCCGCTTCCACAGCGCACTGATGCGGATGAGTCCGAAGGCCAGCAGCGTGGTGATCGCCACCGGAATGCCCGGCACCAGCAGCACGCCCAGCAGCGAGCGCACATAGAAAGCTGCGCCCATGCCCATTTCCACGCCGTAGCGGACGAGCAGCGGCAGGCACACCAGCATCGTCAGTCCGATTTCCCCGGCCAGCACCGTAGCCAGCTTGGCCACGAGCACACCCCGGGACGGGATGGGCAGCGCGCCCACGAAGGCGCAGTCCCTGCCGAAGAACAGGAGGCTGATCACATAGAAGAAGCTGTAGATCAGCGTCATCAGCGTACAGGCCAGAAACGCAAGGGCGATGACGGCCTGGGGCTCGCCCATGGCCCTGGCCTGGTCGTACATCAGCATTTCAAAAACGATGGCCATGCCGTAGAGAATCACGAAAAGCAGCGCCATTCCGGCCCAGCCAAGCAGGGCCTTCCAAGCCGCCTGTCCCTCGCGCCGGCGTGCGCCGGGCCGAAGCGCCATCAGGCGATCGCGCATGAGCAGCTTCCAATAGGCCAGCACGGATTATTCCCCCTTCTTCTCCACCAGTTCCAGAAAGACTTCCTCCAGGCTGGAGTCGCCGCCGTGACGAAGCTCGTCCAGCGTGCCCCGCGCGATGAGCCTGCCGCGCTTGATGATGCCGATTTCGTCGCAGAGCCGCTCGGCCACATCCAGCACATGGGTGGAGAAAAACACCGTGCGACCGCTGTCGGCATGACGGCGCATCTCCTCCTTGAGCATGAACACGCTTTGCGGGTCCAAGCCCACCATGGGTTCGTCCAGCACCCAGATGCTGGGCTCGTGAATGAGCGCGCCGGTGATGGCCAGCTTCTGCTTCATGCCGCGGGAATAGCCTCGAATTTGCTGTCCCGCCGCATCCTCCAGTTCAAACAGCGCCAGGTACTTATCGATGTGGCGCTTGCGGCTGGCCGCGTCCACGCCGTAGATGTCGGCCATAAAATTGAGGTAATCCATGCCGGTCAACCGCTCGTACATGTCGAAGGCGTCAGGCACGTAGCCGAAGCTGCGCTTGGCCGCGATGGGATCGCGCGCCATGTCGATGCCGTTGAGCAGCACGCGCCCGTTGTCGGGGGAAAGAATGCCGGTGAGCAGCTTGATGGTCGTGGTTTTGCCCGCGCCGTTGGGACCGATAAAGCCGAACACCTTTCCTTCCTCTATTGTTAAATCCAGGTTATCGACAGCCTTTACCTTGCCCCCTGCATAGGTCTTGGTCACATTTTGAAACTGGATCATGGCTTTCCATTCCTCCTGATAAGGGTTTTCCCGGTTTGCAGGCACAGTATAACGCCTGTCGGGACGAAAGAAAAGAAGAAAATGCCCATTTCCCGTTTTTCCGCCGTTCAAAGCAGCATTCGGGCGCTTCAGCGGTCCCGCGGGACCGCGCCATAGGCAAACGCGCAAGGAAACCTTAGCGGTTTCTTAGCGCACGCCGGCACTTTGAATGCTTCGCCTTTGTTATCCCGGCACACATACAAAGCGCACGTTTCTGTGTTCATCCACAAAAAAACCGAATCTTCCGAACCCCTGCTTGACAAAACGTCCATTTCCGTTACAATACTATACAGGAAAGAAGGCGATGTCATGAAGGTACAGCCGGCGGTGCGTACAGAAACCGCCAGGATTGCAATGGGTACGGCTTGTTTTTCCCTTGTGATGCTGCTGGTATTCGCGCTGCTGGGCCGGCTGGACGTGACGGTCGTTCTGGGGGCGCTATGGGGCGCGGGCGCGGCGATCCTCAACTTTTTTTTGATGGCATTAAGCGTGCAGCGGGCCGCCGAGAGCATGAAGGGCGTTACGGTGCCGCCGGAGCCGCTGGATGAAAACGGCAATCCGGACCCGGATGCCCCACCCCAGCCGCCCGTGCCGGAGGTGCAGCGCGCCAAGCGCTGGATGCAGCTGTCCTACACGGGACGGATGCTGCTGCTGGTGGGTGTGGCCATCGTGGCGCTGACCGCGCCGTGTTTCCATCCGGTGGCGGCGGCGCTGGCACTGCTGTTTCCGCGCCTGGTGATTTTTCTCCGGGGATTTGTCAAGCCAAAGAGCAAGGAGGCCTGAATACCGATGAAACGGGACGCGAAGGCGCGCGTGGTCGATTGGCTGCTGGTGGCGCTGATGGTATTGCCCTTTGTACTGAGCATGACCCTGAAGGTTCTGTTGAAGCCCGCCGGAGAGGGAATCTCCATCACGGGCGCGCAGGTGTATTTTACCATTCCCATGCCGGTGATGGATCTGCCCATCACGGAATCGCAGGTCAATTCCCTGATGGTGGTCCTCTCCATTTTGGGGCTGTGCCTGTACCTGACCCATGGCATTTCCGTGGTGCCCCATTCCAAGCGCCAGATCGTGGCTGAGTGGATTGTGGAAAAGGTGCAGAACCTGGTGAACAGCAACATGGGCGCGTATTTTTCCGCCTTTGCGCCGTTTATAGCCGGTATCATGTTTATCTCGGCGTTTTCCAGCCTGTCCAGCCTTTTGGGCCTGTTCCCGCCCACGTCGGATATGAACATCGTGGCCGGCTGGGCCATTCTGGTGTTCGTCCTTATTACCTATTATAAGCTCAAGGGCGGCCTGTTCCCCTACGTGAAGGGCTTCTTCGAGCCGGTGTTCATCTTTGCGCCCTTCAATATCATCGGCGAGGTGGCCACCCCTGTCTCGATGTCCTTCCGTCATTACGGAAACGTCCTGTCGGGGATGGTCATCTCTACTTTGGTGGCCTATGCCCTGCAAACCCTCAGCCACAAGCTGCTGGGCTGGCTGCCCGGCGTGCTGGGACAGTTCCCCTTTCTGCAGGTAGGCCTGCCGGCCATCCTGTCCCTGTACTTCGATATCTTCAGCGGGTTGATGCAAGCATTTATATTTGCCCTGCTCACCACAATCTACATATCCACAGGTTTCCCGCAGGAGGAATATGAACGGCGCAAGGCAAAGCGCAAAAAAGCTTTGCATACCGCATAAACAATCACTACATTCAAGGAGGACTCTGACATGCTCGAACTCGCCATTGGTATCATCCTTGCCGGCTGCGGCATTGGCGCCGGCCTTGCCCTGATTGCAGGTATCGGCCCTGGTATCGGTGAAGGCAACGCTGCCGCCAAAGCCTGCGAAGCCATCGGTCGCCAGCCCGAGAGCAAAAGCGACGTAACTTCTACCATGATTTTGGGTTGTGCCATCGCGGAAACCACCGGTCTTTATGGTCTGGTCGTCGGCATCCTGCTCATCTTCGTCGCACCCAATATGTTTGTCAACATTTTGCTCAACGCCATCAAATAATGCCCGAGCGCGGCGATAGAGAGAGGCCGAACCAATGAGCGTGCAATCTTTAGATATCATTTCCGTCAATCTATGGCAAATCCTCATCTCTCTTGCCAATCTGCTGATTATCACCTTTGTTCTCAAGCGCTTCCTGTTCAAACGCGTTCAGGCGGTCCTCACGGCCCGTCAGGAGCAGGTGAGCAAAATTTACGGCGAGGCGGAGGAAAGCCGCAACGCCGCAGTCAGCATGAAGCAGGAGTATGAGGCGCGCCTGGCCTCCGCCCGCGAGGAAGCGGACGGGCTGGTGCGCACGGCTGTCGTGACGGCCCAGCGCAAGGGCGATCAGATTCTCGCCGAAGCGTCCGGTCAGGCCAGCCGACTCAAGCAGAAGGCCGAAGAGGAAATCGCCATGGAGCGCAGGCAGATGCTTACGGGCGTTCGGAAAGAGATTTCCGATCTGGCCGTGGGCATCGCCTCCAAAGTGGTCGAGCGTGAAATCCAGCCGAAGGATCACGAGGCCTTTGTAGACGAATTTATCAGGAACGTGGGTGACGAAGCATGACCGATCTGGCGGAGGAATACGGTAAAGGCCTGTATGATCTGACCGAGGAGGAGCATGTCTCCGAGGACGTGCTTTCGCAGCTTCGCGTGCTCTGGGGGCTTTTCCGCGATCAGCCGGATTTTATCCGCCTGCTTTGCAACATGTCGCTTGCAAAGGAAGAGCGCACCGCCATACTGGATGGGGCGCTGCGCGGACAGGTGTATCCCTACGTACTGAATTTTCTCAAAATCCTGTGCGAGCGCGGGGCGCTGCACGAATTTGAGGGTTGCGTAAGCGCCTTCACCGCGCTGTACAACCAGGCGCACGGCATCGTTGAGGCCAGTGTGACGACGGGCGTTCCCCTGGAGGATGAGCAGCGCACCCGTTTGATTGACAAGCTGTCCGCCATGACGGGCAAGCGGATCGTGCTTTCCGAAAAGGTGGACCCCGGCGTGATGGGCGGCGTGCTGCTGGAGATGAACGGCAAGCGCTACGACAACACGCTGCGCCACCGGCTGGAAGCCATTCACGCCGCCCTGACGGCGGAGGCGTGAGCCATGGCCTCATCTACTGAAAGCTGGTGATACAATGCAGTTGAAACCCGAAGAGATCTCCAAGCTCATCAAAGAGCAGATCAAGCATTATGAAAACCGCATCGCGCAGGACGATACCGGTACCACCATCATGATCGGCGACGGCATCGCGCGCGTGAGCGGTCTGGACAAGTGCATGGCCAACGAGCTGGTGCAGTTCCCCAACGGCGCCTACGGCATGGCCCTGAACCTGGAGGAAAACAGCGTCGCCGTGGTGATGCTGGGCGACGACGAGGACATCAAGGAAGGCGACGTCGTCCGCCGCACGGGCAAGGTGGTTTCCGTGCCCGTGGGCGAGAGTCTGATCGGTCGCGTGGTCAACGCCCTGGGCCAGCCCGTTGACGGCAAGGGGCCCGTGGACGCGAAGGAGTTCCGGCCCATTGAACGCAACGCTCCCGGCATCATTGAGCGCAAGGGCGTGAGCGTGCCGCTGCAGACCGGCATCAAGGCCATCGACAGCATGATTCCCATCGGCCGCGGCCAGCGCGAGCTGATCATCGGCGACCGCCAGACCGGTAAAACCGTCATCGCTCTGGACACCATCATCAACCAGAAGGGCAAGGGCGTCATTTGCATCTACGTGGCCATCGGGCAGAAATGCTCCACCGTGGCCCAGCTGGTGGATACCCTGACGGCCTCCGGCGCGATGGATTACACCATCGTGGTCAGCGCCAACGCGTCCGAGCTTTCGCCCCTGCAGTACATCGCGCCCTATTCCGGCTGCGCCATGGCGGAATACTTCATGGACCAGGGCAAGGACGTGCTGATCGTCTACGACGACCTGAGCAAGCACGCGGTTGCCTATCGCGCCCTCTCCCTGCTCATCCGCCGTCCTCCGGGACGCGAGGCCTATCCCGGCGACGTGTTCTACCTGCACAGCCGCCTTTTGGAGCGCGCCGCGCGGCTGGACCCCGAGCATGGCGGCGGTTCCATCACGGCCCTGCCCATCATTGAGACGCAGGCCGGCGACGTGTCCGCCTACATCCCCACCAACGTCATCTCCATCACCGACGGCCAGATCTTCCTGCTCACCGAGCTGTTCCACTCCGGCGTCATGCCCGCCGTGGACCCCGGTATCTCCGTCAGCCGCGTGGGCGGCAACGCGCAGATCATGGCCATGAAGAAGGTCGCCGGCAGCCTCAAGCTCCTCTACAGTCAGTACCGCGAATTGCAGGGCTTTGCGCAGTTCGGCTCCGACCTGGACGCCGATACCAAGGCCCGTCTGGCCCAGGGCCAGCGCATCGTGGAGGTGCTCAAGCAAAACCGCAGCCATCCCATCGCCGTGGAGGATCAGGTGTGCATCTTCTACGCCGTAACCCGCGGCTTCCTCAAGGATGTGGAGGTTACCGACGTGGCCGAGTATGAGGACGGCCTCTACGAGCGCATGGCCGCCCAGCATGCGGACGTGCTGGAAGCCATCCGCACCACCGGCGATCTGAGCAAGGAGACCGAGGAGGCCCTTCGCGCCGCCCTGGACGCCTACACGAAGGATTTTCTCAAAAGCAAAAAGTAAGTAAGGAGGTTTCGCCATGGCCGGAGCGTCCATGAAAGACATCAAGCTGCGCATCCGAAGCGTGGAAAGCACCATGCAGATCACCAAGGCCATGCAGCTTGTGGCGACCTCCAAACTGCGCCGCGCCAAGGAGCGCATGGAAAACAGCAAGCCCTACAAAAGCATCTCCACCGCCGCCGTGGCGGCCGCGGTGGCCTGCTGCGACGATCCCTCCGTTCCCTACGTGACTCCCCGCGCAGGCAAAAGGCGCTGCTACGTGCTCATCGCGGGCGACCGCGGCCTGGCGGGCGGCTATAACGCCAACCTGTTCAAGGCGTTCAGCGCCCACGCCGAGGGGGCGGATGTCTGCGCGCTGCCCCTGGGCCGGAAGGCTGTGGAGCGGTGCCACCGGCTGGGCATCGAAACGCTGAGCGACGACTATCCCCGTGTGGAGGGCATGTCGGTAGGTACGTGCTATCATCTGGCCCGGCTTTTGCTGGACGGGTATGACACGGAGCGGTACGACGAGCTCTGGCTGGTATACACCAACTTCGTCAGCATGATGAGCCAGGAGGTCGTGATCGAGCAGCTTCTGCCCGTGCAGCGCCCGCCGGAGGGGACGCCCCACACGCTGGTTTCCACCGTGTATGAGCTGCCTCCCGCCGAAACGCTGGCCCATGTGCTGCCCGATTTTCTGGCCGGCAGGCTCTACAGCGCGCTGTGCGACGCCTTTGCCAGCGAGGTGGCGGCGCGCCGCAGCGCCATGGATTCCGCCACCAAGAATGCCGGAGAGATGATCTCCGACCTCAAGCTCAGGTACAACCGGGCCCGCCAGGGCGCCATCACCCAGGAGATCACGGAAATCGTGGCTGGCGCGGAGCACTGACGCGTCAGGAAAGGAGTTTTGCCATCGTGAGCACGAAAAACATCGGCAAGGTGGTTCAGGTCATCGGCCCGGTGCTGGATATCCGCTTCCAGGACGGCCAGCTGCCCGAACTGCTTTCCGCCATTGAAATCCAAAACGGCGATCGCAAGATCGTGGCCGAGGTGGCGCAGCACATTGGCGACAACGTGGCCCGCTGCGTTTCCATGAACGCCACCGACGGCATGGTGCGCGGCCTGGACGCCGTGGACACCGGCGGCCCCATCACCGTGCCCGTGGGCGACAAGTGCCTGGGCCGTATCTTTAACCTGCTGGGCCAGCCCATCGACGAGAAGCCCGCGCCCGAAGATGTGGAGCGCTGGCCCATCCACCGTCAGCCCCCCAGCTTTGAGGAGCAGGAAACCTCCACCGAGATTCTGGAGACCGGCATCAAGGTCGTCGATCTCATCGCCCCCTATGCCAAGGGCGGCAAGATCGGCCTGTTCGGCGGCGCGGGCGTGGGCAAGACGGTTCTGATCATGGAGCTGATCAACAACGTCGCCAAGCAGCACGGCGGCCTGTCCGTGTTCGCCGGCGTGGGCGAACGCACCCGCGAGGGCAACGACCTGTACAACGAGATGCAGGAAAGCGGCGTTATCAACAAGACCGCGCTGGTCTACGGCCAGATGAACGAGCCGCCGGGAGCCCGTATGCGCGTGGCGCTGTCCGGGCTTACGATGGCGGAATACTTCCGCGACCGTGAGAATCAGGACGTGCTGCTCTTCATCGACAACATCTTCCGCTTCACCCAGGCGGGCAGCGAGGTGTCCGCGCTGCTGGGCCGCATGCCCAGCGCCGTGGGTTATCAGCCCACGCTGGCCACCGAGATGGGCGCCCTGCAGGAGCGCATCACCTCCACCAAGAAGGGCTCCATCACCTCCGTGCAGGCCGTCTACGTGCCCGCCGACGACCTGACCGACCCGGCCCCCGCCACCACCTTCGCCCACCTGGACGCGACGACGGTTCTCAGCCGCGCCATCTCCTCCCTGGGCATCTACCCCGCCGTGGACCCGCTGGAGTCCACCAGCCGCATCCTCTCTCCCGAAATCGTGGGCGCGGAGCACTACGAGGTGGCCCGTCAGGTGCAGAGCATCTTGCAGCGCTACAAGGAGCTGCAGGACATCATCGCCATCATGGGCATGGACGAGCTCAGCGACGAGGACAAGCTCATCGTGGCGCGCGCCCGCAAGGTGCAGCGCTTCCTCAGCCAGCCCTTCAGCGTGGCCGAGCAGTTCACCGGCATGGAAGGCAAGTATGTGCCTCTGAAGGAGACCATCCGCGGCTTCAGGGAAATCATCGAAGGCAAGCACGACGACCTGCCCGAGAGCGCCTTCCTGTTCGTGGGGACCATTGAAGAGGCCGTGGAAAAAGCCAAAAAGGGTGAATGAGCATGGCGACGTTTCATTTGCAGATCGTCACCCCCGACCGCATGGTGTATGACGGCCAGGCGGAGCGCGTGATCGTGCGCACGCTGCGCGGCGACGTGTGCATTCTGGCGCGCCACATCGACTATGTCGCCCCGCTGGGCATCGGCGAGGCGCGCATGACCGACGCGGACGGCGTCACCCGCGTGGCTGCGTGCAGCGGCGGCATGATCGGCGTGGACAGCGGCGAGGTGCGCATCATGGCCACCACCTTCGAATGGGCCGACGACATCGACCTGGAGCGTGCCCAGCGCGCGCAGAAGGAAGCGCTGGAGCGCCTGGAAGCCCTCAAGCACGAGGACCGCGACTTCACCATTGCCGAAGCCAAGCTCAAGCGCGCCCTGGCACGCATCCACGCCAAGGAATAAGACCAAAGCGTTTCACGCAAAAAACCGCCGGAGGCATCCCAATGCCTCCGGCGGTCGTTTTGATTTATGCGGATTATTTGGTTCCAAACAGGCGGTCGCCCGCGTCGCCCAGACCGGGCACGATATAGCCATGCTCGTTGAGCTTTTCATCGCAGGCCGCCACGTAGATGTTCACGTCGGGATGGTCCCGCTGCACGCGCTCGATGCCCTCCGGCGCGGCGATCAGGTTGACCAGGCGGATATGCTTGCAGTTGCGCTGCTTGAGGAACGTGATGGCCGCCGATGCGCTGCCGCCCGTGGCCAGCATGGGGTCCAGCACCAAAAGCTCGCGGCTCTCGCTGTCGGCGGGCAGCTTGCAATAGTATTCCACCGGCTGCAGCGTTTCCGGATCGCGGTACAGGCCGATATGGCCGATGCGCGCCGCGGGAATCAGCTTGGCCACGCCGTCCACCATGCCCAGGCCCGCGCGCAGGATGGGCACGATGCCCACCTTCTTGCCGCTGAGGTGCCGGGCCTTGGTCTTGCAAAGGGGGGTTTCGATCTCCACTTCCTTGGTGGGCAGGTCACGCGTGACCTCGTACACCATCAGCATGCTGATCTCTTCCAGCAGTTCCCGAAACTCCTTGGCGCCGGTGCGAACGTCGCGCATCAGGCTCAGCTTGTGCTGAATCAGCGGATGATCGAAGATGTATACCTTCCCCATGGAAAAGCCTCCTTCGTTGAGGCGCGCCGCGCATAGCCGCAACACGCCAGTCTGCAACCATTATAGGGGAAAGGTACGTTCATTGCAAGGGAAAAGCGATATTTTTCGTCCTTATTCGCGGCGGACCACATGTTAATTCCGTCCGTTTTCTTTTCTTGTCGCGTTTGATATGGTATAATATTTTGTATCATGCCGCTCAGGCGGCGTTTTGGAGAGGAGCGGCGGACGTGTATATCGAAAAGCGCTATATGAAAAAAATCGCCAAGGTCTTTGAGGCATTGTCCATCTCTCTGCGGCTGGTGGACGCCACCGGCGCCTGCCTGGTGCCGGAGGACGGGGATTGCGCAACCCTTCCCGCAGGCGTGATCACGCAGGGATTGAATCATCATACCGGCCGATTTTTTTACCGTATGCTGGACGTGCATCCCCCGCTGTACCTGGTGGCCCCGGAAAGCGCTCCCGGCGTGGAGGATGTGCTGTGCGTTGCCGACGCCATGATCATGAGCCTGCTCAAAAGCAGCCTGTCCATCGCCAGCCATACCGACGTCTACCGCCGCGCGCTCAAGCAGGAGCTTTCCGGTGCCGACCTGATTTCCCGCGCGGGCGAGCATCAGATTCCGCTGGAGATGGAACGCTGCGTGGTGTTGTTCCAGATTGAGCAGACGGAGCGCTCCAGCGCCTTCAGCCTTCTGGGCGAGCTGGTGCCCTTGAGCGATACCGACGTGCTGGTGGAGATGAACCGCCACCTGGTCGCGCTCATCAAGGACATGAACGGCATCGACGGCATGGACGATCTGTTCCAGTTTGCTCAGGCAGTGCAGGAAACGCTGATGGAGGAAGCCGTCCAGACCGCAACCGTAGGCATCGGTGAGGAAAAGCATACATTGGCCCAGCTTGGGGAAAGCTATGCCGAGGCCAAGCGCGCCATAGAGGTGGGAAGCATCTTCCACCCCGGCGATTCCATCCACATGTTCCGGCGGCTGATGCTGGAACGCTTCCTGATGAACGTGCCCCGCGAGGAAAGCATGCTCTACCACAGCCTGCTCTTCAGCCGTAAAACCGCCAAGCTGTTCAACGAGGAAATGCTGCAAACCATCGAAATGTTCTTCCGCAAGGACCTCAATCTGTCCGATACGGCCCGGCAGCTCTTCATCCACCGAAACACGCTGGTCTATCGGCTGGACAAGGTGCAGCGGCAAACCGGACTGGACCTGCGCCATTTTGACGACGCGGTTACCTTCAAAATCCTCTATGAGCTGAAAAAATGCGGCCAGGAAAAGCCCCGGCAGATTTATTGACAGCCATAGGAATCGAGGCGGTAAAACAGTGAAAACCCCTTCCAGCAAACGCTTCAAGCTCATGTGCCTGACGCTGATGGTGTCGCTGCTGCTCACGGGCTGCGCATTGCTTCCCACCACCATCAGCGACCTTGTCACCGGCGCGGACGATACCGTGACCATCAGCCGCGCGGAGTACGATCGCCTGCAGCGCTACGCCGAGTTGGATGAAATCTGGCAGATCGTGGAGCAATATTACTATCAGGAGCCGGATACGCAGGCTATGCTCGACGGCGCGGAGATGGGGCTGCTCTACGGCCTGGGCGATCCCTACACCTATTACTATACCCCGGATCAGTACGCCCAGCTCTGGGCCGACGACGAGGGCGAGTATGCGGGCATTGGCATCCAGATCATGGGTGATTACACCACCGGACTATGCACCATCAGCCGCGTGTTCCTCGACAGCCCCGCGCTGGATGCAGGCCTGCGCAAGGGCGACGTCCTCACCCGCGTGGAGGACATCGACGTGGTCACCACCACTTTGCAGGACGCCGTCAACATCATGCGCGGCGAGCCCGGCACCTCCGTCAACGTGCAGGTGCAGCGCGGGGACCAGCTGATGGATTTCGTGGTGCAGCGTGCAGTGGTGCATGTCAACTGGGTCAACAGCTGCATGCTGGAAGGGGACGTGGGCTATATCTCACTCTATGAGTTCAGTGGCGATTGCAGCCCGTCCTTCGCCGTGCATCTGGACAACCTGATGAGCCAGGGCGCGAAGGCGCTGGTGATCGACCTGCGCGACAACCCCGGCGGCTGGGTGGACGACGCGCAGAAGGTGGCGGACATGTTCCTGGAGGAGGGCAACGTAGCCTCGCTGGTCTACCGGGACGGCACCACGGAGCTGTACACCACCACCACCGACGGCA
The DNA here is from genome assembly GCA_944349545.1 of uncultured Eubacteriales bacterium. Classification (GTDB taxonomy): domain Bacteria; phylum Bacillota; class Clostridia; order Christensenellales; family Aristaeellaceae; genus Limiplasma. The sequence continues at coordinate 39,064 of CALVNG010000005.1, read as the reverse complement.
AGGAAAACCCCATTCCCCTGGTGGTGCTGGTCAACGAATACTCCGCCTCGGCCAGCGAGATCCTGGCCGGCGCCCTGCAGGACCGCGGCCGCGCCACCATCGTGGGCACGCAGACCTTCGGCAAGGGCGTGGTGCAGTACGTGCTGCCCGTTGGCACGCGCGGCGCGGGCATGCAGCTGACCGTGGCGCAGTATTACACCCCCAACGGCAACGAGGTGCACAAGGTCGGCATCACGCCCGACATCGAGGCTACGCTTCCCGAAGGCGACACCACGATGTATGACATCGGGGACCTAGACGACGCCCAGCTGAAAGCGGCCTATGAGGTCGCCCTGGAAATGATTGAACCGTAACGCTTTTTGGGGGCCGCAACACAGCGGCCCCCAAAAAAGTCTTTTCATTCGCAGAAAAAGCGTGTATACTATGACCGACCATCCGGCAAAACCAAGCGGACTTGCGTGCGGCGGAGGCGGATGATCCGGTATTTGCTCCCGGTTGAGGGCGCGGGAACGGCGTTTCCTTCGCCCAAGATGAGGAAGGAGGCGTCTTATATGCACCGTTTGTCTGTGCCGTAGCTTCCGTCAGGGCGGAATCTGCGGTTTTTGATTTGCTGAAAACAGGGAGGAAACCGAAATGGCGGAGGAACGCTTGGGCTTCGTGGGCATCGTGGTGGAGGATCGCGCCTCCGTGCGCGCGGTCAACGAGATCCTCTCCGGCTTCGCCTCCATCATCCGGGGGCGCATGGGCGTGCCCGATCCCCAGGGCGGCGAGGCTGTGATCGGCCTCATCGTGCGCGGGACCAACGACCAGCTGGGCGCGCTTACAGGCCGGCTGGGCGGTCTTGCGGGCGTGCGTGCCAAAAGCGCGCTCACATCCGCCAAAGCCGTGCAGCCTCTACAGGAAAGAAAGGAATGATTGATTTATGAAAAAGTTCTTTGCGGGCCTGATGGCCCTTGTCATGGCTCTGATGCTGGCTTTGGGCGCTGCCGCCGCCGAAGCTTCCGTCCCCCGCGTGGCGGCTCTCAAGGGGCCTACGGCCATGGGCATGGTCAAGATGATGAGCGATGCTCCGGACGCCTATGATTTCACGATTGCCGCCGCCATCGATGAAATCACCCCCAAGCTGGTCAAGGGTGAGGTGGATATCGCCGCCGTGCCGGCCAACATGGCCTCCGTGCTCTACAACAACACCGAGGGCGCGGTGAAGGTGCTTGCCATCAACACGCTGGGCGTGCTCTACATCGTGGAAAACGGCGACAGCGGCGTTTCCAGCATCGCCGACCTCAAGGGACGCACCCTCTATGCCAGCGGCAAGGGCGCTTCCCCGGAATACGCGCTGAACTATCTGCTCGCGCAGAACGGCCTGGACCCGGAAACCGACGTGACCGTGGAATACAAGTCCGAACATGCCGAGTGCCTGGCCTCGCTGCTGGCCAACGAAGGCTCCCTGGCGCTGCTGCCCCAGCCCTTTGTGACCACCGCGCAGATGAAGCAGCCCACCGTGCAGGTGGCCCTGGACCTCAACGACGAATGGGCCAAGGCGCAGGAGGGCAGCGACGCGCCCAGCATGCTGATCACCGGCGTGGTCGTTGCGCGCAGCGCCTTCATCGAGGAGAACCCGCAGGCCGTGAGCGATTTTCTGGACGCCTACGAGCAGTCCGTGGCCTACGCCAACGAGCATGTGGACGAAACCGCCGCGCTCATCGGCCAGTATGACATCATCACCGAGGAAGTGGCCAAGGTCGCCCTGCCCGAGTGCGCCATCGTCTATATCGACGGTGCGGAAATGACCCAGGCGCTGTCGGGCTATCTCCAGGTGCTCTATGACCAGAATCCCGCCTCCGTGGGCGGCGCGCTGCCGGATGAAGCCTTCTACTACCAGCGCTAAGCCTCGCATGCCCCTGTGGGCGGTCTTGGTGTGGCTGGCCGTATGGCAGCTGGCCGCCTGGTGGGTGGATGCGCCCATTTTGCTGGTATCGCCCCTGACGGCCCTCAAACGCCTGCTGGAGCTGGCGTTTGAGGCCGCCTTCTGGCGGGCGGTCGGCTTTTCGGTGGGGCGCATCCTTCTGGGCTTTCTGCTGAGCACCCTGTTGGGCGCGGCGCTGGCTGCGGCGGCCTATCGCTTTCGCCGCGTGCGCGAGCTGCTGATGCCGCTGGTGGCCGCGGTCAAGGCGGTGCCGGTAGCCTCCTTCGTGATTCTGGTGCTCCTGTGGGTCTCCAGCCGCGATCTGAGCGTGGTGATCAGCCTTCTGATCGGCTTTCCGGTAATCTATGCAAACGTCCTGGCCGGGCTGGACAGCACCGATCCCCGTCTGATTGAAATGGCGCGCGTGTTTCGCGTGCCGTTTCGCCGTCAGCTGGGTACGGTATACCTGTCCCAGGTCGCGCCGTTTCTTCGCTCCGGCCTGGGCCTGGCCATCGGCCTGTGCTGGAAAAGCGGCGTGGCGGCCGAAGTGATCGGCATTCCCTCCGGCTCCATCGGCGAAAAGCTCTACAAGGCCAAGATCTATCTGGAAACGCCCGATCTGTTCTGCTGGACGGTGGCTGTGGTGGTTTTGAGCATCGGCTGCGAAAGGCTTTTGTCGCTCCTGATGGACGTTCTGGAAAGGAGGGCCTTCGGATGCTGGAAGCGGTGAACGTTTCAAAGGCCTTTGAGGGCCGTCCGGTGATCCGGGATTTTTCAGCCCGGTTTGCGCCGGGCAGCCGCACCTGCCTGATGGGGCCCTCCGGCTGCGGTAAAACCACGCTGCTGCGCCTTTTGATGGGCCTGGAAACGCCCGACGGCGGCAGGGTGTGCATCCCGGAAGGCACGCGCTTCAGCGCCGTGTTTCAGGAGGATCGGCTTTTGAACCGTCTGACCGCCGCGGGCAACGTGCGTCTGGCGGCCCGCGTGCCGGCCGCCCAGGCCGAGAAGCTGCTGCTTGCGCTGGGCATCCCCGCCGAGAGCCTCTCCCAGCCCGTATCCGCCTTCAGCGGCGGCATGAAGCGGCGTGTGGCCCTGTGCCGCGCGCTGCTGGCGGAGTACGATGTGCTCACGCTGGACGAGCCCTACAAGGGGCTGGACGAGGAAACCCGCGAGCGGGTCATGCGCCTGGTGGAGGAGCACACGGCAGGCCGTACCGTGATTCTGGTTACGCATGCCCCGGAGGAAGCCGTCGGCTATGACCTGATTCATCTGCCGGTATAATGCCGGTATGGAAACACCCCCGCCAGCCTTGCGGCCGGCGGGGGTGTTGTCTTGTTCTGCTTTGCGTCAGTAGGCCGCGCGCCTGAGCGTGGCCTCCCAGCCCAGATCAATCGCCTTCTGGTGCGAGGTGGCATAGGGACCGATCTTCTCCACCTGCGCCTGCGTGCGCGGGAAGTGGATGCAGATATGGCCGTCAAAGTTGTTGTCCCTGATATGATAGGTGTCATGCGGCGTATTGTGTGTGGAAGCCATGTACACGGTTCCGTCGCTGAGCACCACCCATACGGCCTTGGGGTTCCAGGTGGTCTTGCCGCCGAAGGCCCGGTTCATCTTGTCGGTATCCTGGGCGGTGAGGGGCTCTGCGTCGGCATGCGCACCCATGCTGAAGATGTTGACCTGCCAGCTGATGCCGGTGGTAAAGTCGTAGATCGTCGCGTTGGGGAACAGGCGGCAGCGGGCCTTGACCTCGCTGTACCAGTTGGCGTAGCGCACCTGCGCGGCGCTGATGGTGGTCACGGTAGGCGCCGCGGCGGGGGTGTTGGCGGTCGTGTCGGAACCGGTGGAATTGCCTGTGCCGCCGGCGGTGATGGCCGATACGGAGTTGAGCTTGGCAAAGGTCTTGGTGCCCGCGATACCGTCCGCGGACAGGCCGTTGGCCTTCTGGAATTCAATCAGCGCCAGGCTGGTCTTTACGCCGAACTTGCCGTCCGCCTCGCCGTTTTCCAGATAGCCCAAAGTAATCAGGCGGTTCTGCATATCGCGCACCGCATCGCTCACCGCGCCCACGCGCAGCGTCTGCGTGCTGCTGACGGTGTTGCTGACCACGTTGCTGGCGTAGAGCTTGGCTGACGTATCAGCACCCACCACGCCGTCCGCGGACAGCCCGTTGGCCTTCTGGAAGGCGATGACCGCGGACTTGGTGTCGCGCCCGAACTTTCCGTCCGCACTTCCCGCAAGATAACCCAGCGCGATCAGGCGGTTTTGCAGCGTGGTTACCTCGTTGCCCTCGCTGCCATAGCGCAGGGTGTTCACCAGCGCGGTTTCGCCGGAGGTCACATTGGCGTTCCCTCGGATGGCGGAATCGCTGTAGAGGGCGGTCTGGGTCTCATAGCCGGCCTTGCCGTCCACCTTGAGGCCATTGGCGCTCTGGAAGGCGCGCACGGCCTCGATGTCGTCGGTCAGATACACGCCGTCCAGACGGGAGGTATAATACCCCAGCTCCTGCAGGCGCGCCTGCAGCCTGCGAACCACCTCGCCCATGCTCCCCGCGCGAATGACGATCACGTTCTCCGGCGTGAGAGGCGTCGTGGTAGGCGTGGGCGTGAAGACGGGAATGGCCGTGGGCACCGCGTAGATGGCGTTCACGCCGTAGAGCACCGTGCGGGTGATGGGGCCCAGCACGCCGTCCTGCTCAAGAGAGCTTTTCTTCTGGAAGGCCTTGACGGCTTCGGTGGTTGCGTCGTTGTATACGCCGGTGATGTTGCCGGTATAGTAGCCCAGGTCCTTGAGGCGCTGCTGGAGGAGCTTGACCTCCTCGTCCTTGTCGCCGGGACGGAGCGTCTTGGTCGGCGGCTTCACGGTCGGCGTGGGCGAGGGCGTTACCACCACGGACGCTTCCATGGCGGTGGCGCCATAGAGCACCTGCTGGTCGGCGGCGCTCATTTCGCCGTCGGCCACCAGGCCGTGCTTGCCCTCGAAAAGCTTGATGGCGGCCACCGTGTTTTCATCGCACACGCCGGTGGGATCGCCCTCATAGTAGCCCAGCTCCTTGAGTCGGGTCTGCAGCTTGGTCACGGGTTCACCCTTGGACTTTTCGCGGATCACCGCGCCCGCCACGGGCGGCACGGTGCGCACATACTGGCGGTAGCCGCGGGTATCCTTGGGGGTATCCTCGTAGAGCTTGAGCTGGAGGTCCTGGCTGGCGATGCCGTCCTGGGTCAGGCCGTTGCGCTTCTGGAACAGCTTGAGCGCTTCCTCGGTCTTTTCGCCGAACTTGCCGTCTACCTCTTCCTCCTCCAGATAGCCCAGCTCCTCCAGAGCGGACTGGAGAGCGGTCACAGCCGCGCCTTCGCTGCCGTTTTTCAGCTCGGTATACTTCTCCGCGCCGGGCTGGGGCGTGGGGGCGGGGATGTTGGCCAGATTGATATGCGTATCCACGCAATAGCCGGTCTTGCCGTCGTATTTGACCTTTACAAAGCCGTTGATGGTACGGTCATACACCGTTACCACGCTGCCGGCGGGAATGGTCAGGATGACCTCTCCCTCCGTCTCGGCCACCTTGCGCAGCTTCACGAAGTCGATGACCGTGGTATCGTAGGGATATTCGGAGATGGCCGGCGGGGCCTGCATGCTGAGCGCCGGGTTGGGCGAGGGATCGGGCGAAGGATCGGTGCCGTCGATGTATTTCTTCATGGCATAACCGGTCTTGCCGTCAAATTCCACGCGGTAAAAGCTGCCCGTGACACCCAGAATGGTCACGGTATCGCCCTTCTGGATTTTTTTCAGAATCGTGGACGTGGTATTGGCGCGGCTGCGCATGTTCACATCATCCATGCTGACAGTATCATAAGGATACTTTGCCGCCAGCGCCGGCGAAATCACCGACAAAAACAGCGCCATGGCGCACATGGCGGCCAGCAGGCGCGCCCAACGGTTTCCGTGCCTCATCTGCATGCCCTCCACAGATTGAAATGGCTTGAGTGCGTTTTGTTCCAGCGTTTATTGTAGGTCAGATTGTTAAATCTGTCAAGCACATCCTTCATATTTGCGTAACATTTTTGATCAAAACCCGTTTCTGTCGCGCGTTGACAAGCCCCTGTGCATCGGCTATGATATACTACGTTTCAAAAATGGTGTTTTTTGCCCTTCGGGGCATGGATGGAGGTGCTTGGCTGAATGAAAAACGTCGTTCGGGCCCTGATTCTTTTGGCCCTGCTGGCGGCGCTGATGTTTGCGGTTCCGTCGGGCGCGCTGATAGAGGGCGCGCTGGCTGAGAGCGCGTATCCCGCCCTGAGTCTGGAAGCGGAAAAAGGCGGACTGCCCCTGGAACGCGGCTATGACGGCCTCAGCTATCGGGACGATACCATCACCGTGACGGTGGAGGAAACGCGCGCCTACGACACCACGATCCTCATCGCGCGCGTCACCGTCTCCGACCCCTCGCAGATCCGCACAGCCATGGCGGGGCGCTACGGCAGTGATATGCAGGCACCCGGCGCCCGGCTCGCGAAGCGGGTGCAGGCGGTATTTGCCATCAACGGCGACTATTTCAATTTTACCAGCAACGGCTATGTGGTCCGGCAGGGAACGCTCTACCGGGACAACCCGGCCGAGGGCAGCGATATCCTGCTCATCGACGATCAGGGCGACTTCCATATTGTACAGGACGCCACCTCCGAAAAGCTGGCGGCCTTTGACGGCACCGTGATCAACTCCTTCAGCTTTGGTCCGGCGCTGGTGGCAGACGGCGAAGTGGTGGAAGACGGCTTTCTGGACGATGTCGCCTACGACAAGCCCGCCCAGCGCATGGTGGTGGCCCAGGCAGGGCCGCTGTCCTACGTGTGCGTGGCAACGGAGGGGCCGGAAAACCCCGGCTCCGTAGGGCTGACCATCCCGCAGATGGCGGAGTTCATGGGCACGCTGGATGTGCAAAACGCCTATAATCTGGACGGCGGCAGCTCCTCCACCATGGTGCTCAACAATGAAAAGATCAACGCTTTAAGCACGCATAAGGTGCGCTCCATCTGCGATATCCTCTATTTTGCCACGCTTGTGAATCAGGAGTAAGCCATGAGAGAACCCACGCCTCTGTTTTCCCTTCTGGGGCTTTCCTGCTATCCCTACGGCGCGGCGCTGGCCCTGGGGCTGCTGCTGGCCGCGCTGACGGCGCTGGCCGGCTTCCGCAGGGCATTCGGCGCGGCGGAGGACGGCCTGCGCCTGTCGCTCTTAGCGCTGCCGCTGGGCTTTGCGGGCGCGCGCCTGGGCTACTGCGCGGTCAAGGCCGGCTTCATCGCGGTGGATTTCGGCCCCTCCTTCCTCTATCGATTCGGTCTGGGCGGCTATTCCATGGCCGGCGCGTTTGCGGGGGTGCTGGCCGCCGCCGCGCTGTTTGGGCGTGCCACCCGCCGCGGTTGTCTGTCCACGCTGGGGGCGGCTATGCCCGCCCTGCTGCTGGCTACAGCGCTGGGCCGCTTCGCCGAATGCCTGACCACCGAGGGCATCGGCGAGTATGTGGATAACCCCTTCTGGCAGTTCTTCCCCTTTGCCGTGCCCGACGTCTATGGTGATCTGCGCATTCCCGTCTTTGTATGGGAGGGGCTGACGGCCCTTGTCCTCTGCGCGGTCACATGGCGCTGCCTGTGCCGCCCGCAGGACGCGGCGCTCACGGGCATGCTGCTTTTTGCCCTCACGCAGGTTTTCTGGGAGAGTCTGCGCCGCGACGGATTTCTGCGCTTCGGCTTCGTGCGCGTCAACCAGCTGTGGTGCGCGGCGATGCTGGCGGGGGTGACGGCCATATGGCTTTGGCGCGCAAGGCCCTCGCGCGCGTTCGCGGCATGGAGCGCGCTGGGGCTGACCACGGGCGTCGGGGCTTTGGTGGCGCTTGAATTTGCCTTTGACAAATCCCCTATTGACAACCGCATCCTCTACGCCGTCATGGCCGCCGTGTTGGCCGCCATGGGCGCGGGCCTGCTGGCCCTGCGGCGGCGCGCGCTGGGAAAGGAGGCTGCGCATGCGTAAGGCGCTGGCTGCGGCGCTGTGTCTGCTCCTGCTTGCCTCGACGGAGGCGGCGATGGCCGAAAAAACGGTCACCCTCACCTTTGTGGGAGACTGCACGCTGGGCGGCGAGGACTGGCTGATCAACCGCGAGGGTTCCTTCCACGACTATGCCAGAAAAAAAGGCTATTTCTACTTTTTTGACAAGATGCGCGACTTCTTTGCTCAGGACGATCTGACCATCGCCAACTTTGAAGGCGTGCTCAAGGACGACGCCCGCGACGCCGTCAACAAAACCTACTGTTTCCGCGGCCCGACGGACTTTGCGCGCATCCTGACGCTTTCCGGCATCGAGGCCGTCAACCTCGACAACAACCACACCCTGGACTACGGCAAGCGCGGCAAAACCAGCACAGTGGAAGCCCTCACCGGCGCGGGCGTGCATGTTTTCGATGAGCTGACCCCCTACATCTTTGAAAAGGACGGCATCAAGATCGCCTTTTTCGGTATGCAGCGCGTGCACTTCTACTCCCTGCGGGAGCAGCTGACCGAGCAGATTCGCGTCCTGCGCGAGGAGGAGGGCGTGAACGCCGTCATCTTTGCCCAGCACGCGGGCACGGAGTATTCCGCCCAGCATACCAGCGCGCAGATTGATCTGGCCCACAAGCTCATCGACATGGGCGCTGATTTCATCGCGGGCAGCCATCCGCACGTGGTACAGGGGCTGGAGGTCTACAACGGCCGCTACATCTTCTACAGCATGGGCAACTTCTGCTTTGGCGGCAACGTGAAGGTACGGGCCTTGGAAAGCTGCGCCCTGCGCCTGACCCTCACCTTCGACGACGACGGCACCTACCTGGGACAGCAGCTGCGCGTGTATGCGGCCAACGTATCCGGCGATCCGGAGGTCAACGATTTCCAGCCGCGCCTGGTGACGGGCGAGGCCGCCGAGGCGGTTTGGGCGCGTATCGACGCGGCCAGCGAGGGCCAGGACGGCCCCGTGGCTCAGGGCGATGGATGGCGTGACTATGCCTATCTGCCCGCCCCCACCCTGGGGGCGACCCCGACGCCGACCCCGGAGGCGACCCCGACCGGAAAATAAAAACAGGCCGCGGCGGAAAGCCCGGCTGGCGCTGCGCCAGCTCATGGTTTCTGCCGCGGTCTGTTTGGCTCGTGAAGGACCTTACTCCCCCATCGTCACCCAGATCACCGGGCGCAGCGAGCCGCTGGGGCGGTTCACATCCCGGCTGCCGTAGCCGCTGATGCGCCCGTCCGCGCGCACGCCGCACGCATCCACGGGCCTGACGCCCGGCGAGCGCAGCCACCACCACGAATTGCCGTTGTTTTCATCCACATACGCGCCCTGCGCCTTGGCGTATTCGGTCGCCTGACAGGTGCGCTGCTCCTGCTCGGGGAAAAACTCGAGCAGCTCTGCCTCGCTGAGCAGGAACACCCGGTCCATGGTATCCTCCCCGCCCCGCGTGCTATAGTGCGGGTTGTCGTCATTGACCACCAATACCTCCTGGATGCGCGCCTGCTCCTCCCGGGAAAACGCTTCATTCAGGAACGTATCGTTGAGCCACTTACGCAGGGTGCATTCGCTCCACGTCATGTTCACAAACGCCTCGTGATAGGCGCGCGCGTCAATCAGATAGCGCGTGATGAGCATCGCCCGGCCGCCCTCGGTCTTGAGCACGATCCACTCCAGCGGCTCCTTGCCGTTGGCCAAAACATTGTCCTGCTCATAGCTGCCAAACATCACGACGCCGCCCGCGCGCCATTCCTCCGCGTCCTCTTCCTGCGCCATGGCTGCGCCCGCCATGCACAGGCACAGCGCCAGCACGGCCGCAAACACTCGTTTCATTCTCTTTGCCCTTCTTTCTTTGCCCTGTTGCGGGAAATGCTCGGCGGCACATGGATGCCGCTTTGCTGACATATATAACACACTGGAAATAAAATGTAAAGTGTTTGTTGCGACAGTATGGCCCGTTTGTAAAAAGTGTCCTTTCGCATCCCGGCTGCTTAGAGAGCCCAAAGCGGTTGCTTTACCGGGATTTCGCCGCGCGGTGCGCGCATCCGGCCAAACGCCTGCCGCTTGCCCATTATGCATTTGCTGCATATAATAAAGACGGGGCTTTTTGATTCCCCGAGGAGGTGGATCTCATGCTCAACGGCGTGATGCTGCAATATTTTGAATGGGAGCTTCCCAACGACTGCGGACTGTGGCGTCAGGCGGCGCGGGATGCGTTTGCGCTCAGACGCATGGGGTTTACGGCCCTGTGGCTGCCCCCCGCCTACAAGGGAAACGGCGGGATTGACGACGTGGGCTACGGCGTATACGATACCTATGATCTGGGCGAGTTTGACCAGAAGGGCACGGTGCGTACCAAGTACGGCACGCGGTCCGAATACCTCTCGGCCATCCGCATGCTGCATCTGGCCGATCTGCAGGCGCTGCCCGACATCGTGCTCAACCACCGCATGGGCGCGGACGAATCCGAAGAGGTAACCGTCCACTGCGACAATCCCGACGACCGCTCCCAGACCGATACGCCCGAAATTCCCGCCGTCATCTTCACACGCTTTACCTTTCCGGGTCGCGCGGGCAAATACAGCGATTTTATCTGGACGCACGAGTGCTTCAGCGGCGTGGACTGGAACGAGGCCACGCGCCGACCGGGCCTGTACCGCATCGACGGGAAGACCTGGCAGCAGGATGTAGACAAGGAGCGGGGCAACTACGATTACCTCATGGGCGCGGACGTGGATACCGACAGCCCCGCCGTGCGCGAGGAGCTAAGCCGCTGGGGCCATTGGTACATCGACACCACGGAGCTGGACGGCTTCCGACTGGACGCGGTCAAGCACATCAGCGCATCGTTCTACAAGGCGTGGCTGGCGGATATGCGCGCCTATGCGGGCCGAGAGCTCTTCGCTGTGGGCGAATACTGGCATCGGGACATAAACGTGCTGCTGGGCTACCTTCAGGAGGTCGATTTCGGCATGAGCCTTTTCGACGTCCCGCTTCATCAGCATTTTCATGAGATTTCCCGCGGCAATGGGCAGTTTGACATGAGCCGGCTGTTTGAGGGCACGCTGGTAAACGCGCGCCCCGACCTGGCCGTGACCTTTGTGGACAACCATGATACCCAGCCCGGCCAATCGCTGGAAAGCTGGGTGGACGGCTGGTTCAAGGCCGCTGCCTACGGCCTGATCCTGCTTCGGGCCTACGGCTATCCGTGCGTCTTCTACGGCGACCTGTACGGCATCCCCGACCGCCGCATCGGCGCGGTGAGCGAGCTGAAGCTGCTTTTGAAGGTTCGGCGCTACAACGCCTTCGGCGAGGAGCGGGACTACTTCGACCACCCAAACATCATCGGCTTCACGCGCGAGGGCCTGCGCGCCTGTCCCGGCAGCGGCCTGGCCTTCCTCTGCTCGGATGGTCCCGGCGGACAGAAGCGGATGTATGTGGGCACCTACTATGCCGGAACCACCTTCCGCTGCGTGCTTGGCGGGCAGCGAAGCGTGGTCATCGACGGCGAGGGCTGCGGTGTGTTTTCCGTGGGCGGAGGCGGCGCAAGCCTGTACGTGCCCCGTCTGCGTCCGGGCGATTTCATCAACCGCAAGCTGACGGAGCTGCGCGGCCGCCTGCGCGAGCTGATGGGCAAGCGCAGATAGCTTGGGGTCTGTGTTATACTCATGGGCAAAAAGGAAAGGGGCGTCTTTATGGACTGCTGGGTGGGGTTTGATATCGGCGGCACCAAATGCGCGGTATGCACGGGCGTGGAGGAGGCCGGTGCCCCGCGTGTGCTTGAACGGCGTGAAATCGCCACGCCCGATACGCAGGCCGAGGCCATGGAACGCATGTGCGCCATGGCGCTGGATATGACGGCGGGCTGCCGCGTGCTGGGCGCGGGGGTGAGCACCGGCGGTCCGCTGGACCGTGAGCGGGGTGTGCTGCTCAACCCGCCCAATCTGCCCGGCTGGAGCGGCGTATCCTGGACGGATCGGATTCACGAGGCGCTGCATGCTCCCGCCTTTATGGAAAACGACGCCAATGCCTGCGCCCTGGCCGAATGGCGGTGGGGTGCGGGGCAGGGCTGCCGGAGCATGGCCTTTCTCACCTTTGGGACAGGCCTGGGTGCGGGGCTGATTCTGGACGGGCGGCTGTACCGGGGCGCCTGCGGCATGGCGGGCGAGCTGGGACACTGGCGGCTGAGCGATTACGGTCCCACGGGCTACGGCAAGGAGGGCTCGTTCGAGGGGTTCTGTTCGGGCGGCGGCATCCGTCAGCTGGCCGAAACGCTGGCCCTGCGCGAGCGGCAGAAGGGCGCGCCCGTTCATATGGGGCCTGGCCCGCTCACGGCCCGCGTTGTGGCACAGGCTGCCGCAGAGGGGGACCCGCTGGCGCTGGAGGTGCTGGACCACGTCGCGCGCCAGCTGGGGCGCGGGCTGGCTCTGCTGGTGGATCTGCTCAACCCGGAATGCATCGTGATCGGCTCCGTATACGCCCGCTGCGAAGGGCTTTTGCGCGGCGGCATGCTGCGTGCGCTGGAGCGGGAGGCGCTTCCCGCCTCTCTGGCCGCCTGCCGCATCCTGCCCGCCGCCCTGGGCGACCAGATCGGCGATTTTGCCGCGCTGGCCATTGCCATGGCCGGAGCGGAGCCGGCCTGAGTGCCGAAAAATACGAAGGAGGAATCCAACCATGGCGCATATCCGTTATGCAGGTCCCGAAGCCGTGCTGGACGATCTGGTGGACCGTTACCCCATTCTGGCCCCGCAAAAGGAGGACATCCGCGCGCTGTATGAGCTCGTCCGGCAGTCGTTTGCCTCCGGCGGAAAGCTGCTGGTATGCGGCAACGGCGGCAGCGCCGCCGACGCGCTGCACATCGTTGGCGAACTGATGAAGCGCTTCACACTCCCCCGTCCCATCGACGCAAAGGCCGCCTGCATCCTTGGCGAGCGCTTCGGCGAGGAGGGCGAGCGGCTGGCGGCCTCGCTGGAGGGCGCGCTGCCCGCCGTGGCGCTGGTGGAGAACGCCGCGCTGTCCACCGCGCTTCAAAACGACGTAGGCGGCGGCATCTCCTTCGCCCAGCAGGTGTATGGGCTGGGCCGACCGGAGGATGTGCTTTTGTGCATCTCGACCTCCGGCAACGCCGCAAACGCCGTGGCAGCGGCCATGGCAGCCCGCGCGCGCGGCATGCGGGTGGCGCTTTTGTCCGGCGGCACGGGCGGAAAGCTGCGTCCTCTCTGCGACGTGAGCGTGGTGGTGGGCGTTTCGGAAACCTTCATGGTGCAGGAACTGCACCTGCCCATCTACCACGCCCTGTGCCTGATGCTGGAATATGCGTTTTTCCCGCCCGCACAATGATTCGCAGCACCCCCGGCGGCCCGGCCGCCGGTCTTTTTTTGTGCCCGTTCAAAACTCCATAAAAAAGCCCCCTGAAAACAAAAGAACCCCCATTTCTTCGGCGGCGTCGATCATGCTATACTTTTTCCATCAAAACAAGCAAACCAGACAAAGGGGCAAGGCCAATGAACGACATCATCGTATCCATGCACGATATCTGCAAGTCGTTTCCCGGCGTAAAGGCGCTGGACCATGTGGATTTCGAGCTGCGAAGCGGCGAGGTCATGGCGCTTCTGGGCGAGAACGGCGCGGGCAAATCCACGCTGATGAAGGTCTTGAGCGGCGTCTACACCCGCGACAGCGGCGACATGGAAATCCAGGGCAAGGCGTATGGCAACCTCACCCCCAAGCAGGCGCAGGCCGCAGGCGTGGCCATCATCCACCAGGAGCTCAACATGTGCCGCCACCTCACCGTGGCAGAAAACATGTTCCTGGGCCGTGAGAAGGTGCGCGGCGTGGTGCTCAGCCAGCGCGAGATGGAGGCAGAGGCCGCCGAAGTGCTGGGCAGGCTCAAGATCGACATCTCCCCCCGCACGGTGGTGGGCGATCTGCCCATCTCCAAGCAGCAGATGGTGGAGATCGCCAAGGCGCTTTCGATGGACGCGCGCATCCTCATCATGGATGAGCCCACCTCCGCGCTCACCGCGCGCGAGATCGAGGATCTCTTCCGCATCATCCGGGACCTGCGCGCCACGGACCATGGCATCGTCTACATCTCCCACCGTCTGGAGGAATTGCAGCATATCGTGGATCGCGTGACCATCATGCGCGACGGCCAGTACATCGCCACCATGAACTTCGCCGACACCACCATCGACCAGATCATCACCCATATGGTGGGCCGCGAGATCAAGGAAAAATTCCCCCGTGTGACCTGCGAAAAGGGCAAAAAGATCTTCGAGGTCAAAAACCTCAATGCCGGCCGCATGGTGCGCAACGTCAGCTTCTCCCTCTACGAGGGCGAAATCGTGGGCTTTGCGGGCCTGATGGGCGCCGGGCGCACCGAAACCACCCGCGCCATCTTCGGCATCGACCCCAAGCAGTCCGGCCAGATTTTCCTGGACGGCAAGGAGATCTTCATTCACAGCCCATCGGGCGCGATCCGTCAGGGTGTGGTGCTGGCTCCCGAGGACCGCAAGAAGGACGGCCTGTGCACCAAGCTGAGCATCCGCCACAACATCGCGCTTCCCAACCTGGACCTTTTGTGCAACCGCCTGGGCGTGGTCAGCCACAGCAGGGAAAACGCCATGTGTGACCGCGCGGTCAAGAATCTGCAAATCAAAACCCCGTCGGTGGACGTGGACGCGGCGAACCTCTCCGGCGGCAACCAGCAGAAGGTGGTCGTGGGCAAGTGGCTGGCGCGGGATTCGCGGGTGGTCATCTTTGACGAGCCCACGCGCGGCATCGACGTGGCCGCAAAGGTGGAAATCTACCACCTGATGAACCAGCTCAAAAAGCAGGGCATCGCCGTGATGTTCGTATCCAGCGAGCTGCCGGAGGTGCTGGGCATCGCCGACCGCGTGATCGTCATGTGCGACGGACAGATCACCGGCGAGGTGATGGCGCGGGAGACCACGCAAAACGAGATTCTCACGCTGGCAACCCGGTTTGAAAACAAAATGGCGGCAGGCCAATGAGCGTAGGAGGCACGGATCGTATGGAACACAGCAAGCAACCCTTCCTCAAGCGGCTGCTCAGCGTGCGCGGCATGGGCGCGGCGCTGACGGCCTTCGCGGGACTCATCATCATCTACATCGCGTTCGGCCTGATCAATCCCACGGTGTTCTCGGGGCGCAACATCGTCAACCTCACGCGCTCCATGTCCAAGTACCTCATCATCGGCATCGGCCAGAGCTACCTGCTCATCACCGGCAACATCGACCTGTCCATCGGCTCGGTGGTCGGCATGAGCGCGATGATCTCCGGCACGCTGATGTCCGGCGGCATGCATCCCATCCCCGCCATTCTGGTCACGCTGGTGGCCTGCCTGCTGGTGGGCGTGCTCAACGGCATGCTGGTGGGCAAGTTCCAGCTTCCGCCCTTCATCGCGACCCTGGGCACGATGTTCGTGGCGCGCGGCGTGGCCTACATGGTCAACGGCAACCGCAACACCAACGCCATCGCCAGCGGCATCGGCCAGGAGATGGGCGACAAGTTCCAGAACTTCTTCTACTACGGCGACACGCTGGGCCTGTACAACACCTTCTGGATCGCCATGATCCTCTTCGCGGCCTTCTTTTTCCTGCTGAGCAAGACCCGCACGGGCCGGCACATCTACGCCATCGGCTCCAACGCGGACGCGGCCAAGCTGTCGGGCGTGTCGGTGGTCAGCACGGTGACCAAGGCGTACCTGGTTTCGGCGTTCTGCTCGTTCGTGGTGGGCCTGATCCTGTGCGCGCAGGCCAGCATGGGCAACATGGAGGCCGGCAACACCTATGAGATGTACGCAGTCGCCGCGGGCGTCATCGGCGGCATCTCGCCGCTGGGCGGCACGGGACTGCTGCTGGGTACCCTCGGCGGCGCGGCCGTGTGGCAGACGCTGGAAAACGGCCTGAACATGATCGGCGCGCAGGTGGGCATCCAGCGCATCGTGATCGGCGTGATCGTGGTGTTCGCCGTGCTGCTTGACGTGGTGTTCCGCCGCGGCATCTTCAGCCGCAAGAGCACCAAAAAGACGAATGAATTGCCTGCGGGCGTTCAGAAATAGAAACAGGAGGTACCGTTTATGAAAAAGATCGTTGCTCTGCTGCTCAGCCTGTGCCTGGTGCTCGGCGTTGCCAGCGCGATGGCCGCGGGCGAGAAGATCGCCCTGATCACCATGGACTCCATCGACCAGCACTGGATCACCCTCAACGAGGGCGCCCAGAAGGCCGCTGAGGAACTCGGCGTGACCGTGACCTTCATGTCCCCCAACACCAAGGATGACGCCCAGCAGATCGAGTGCGTCAACAACGCCGTCGCCGGCGGCTACCAGGCCATCATCGTGGCGGCCAACGGCCCCGACGCCATCTCCTCCGCGCTCAACGAGGCCGTTGAGGCGGGCGTGAAGATCGTCTACGTCGACTCTCCCGCCAACGTCGAGGCGGAAGCCACCTTCTCCACCGACAACGAGGCCGCCGGCAAGACCGCTGGTGAGGAAATGATCAAGGCCCTGACCGAGGCCGGCATCACCTCCGGCGACATCGGCATCGTGAACGTCAACGCCGCCACCGACTCCACCGTGAAGCGCGAAGCGGGCTTCCGCAGCGCCTTTGAGGGCACCGAGTACAACATCCTCGAAACCCAGTACGGCGAGGGCGACGCTGCCAAGTCCCAGACCATCGCCGAGAACTACATCACCCAGGGCGTGGTCGGCATCTTCGGCGGCAACGAAGGCTCCACCACCGGCATCGGCAACGCCATCAAGGCGTCCGGCAACACCGGCGTGATCGGCGTGGGCTTCGACAAGTCCGACGCGATCCAGGGCCTGATCAAGGACGGCTATCTGCTGTGCACCATGGCTCAGAACCCCGACGTGATGGGCTATGAGGGCGTGCAGGCTGCCGTGAAGGCCATCGCGGGCGAGGACCTGGGCCATGCCGTGACCGATACCGGCGTGTCCGTGCTGACCAAGGATTCCCTCCAGTAAGTTGCACAAACGGGTCCGCCGCACCGAACCGGTGCGGCGGACCTTTTTTGTTTATGGCATCAGCGCCATAAGCGCCTCGTTTTGCACCTCCAGCCCACGCGGGGTAAGGAAGAAGCGCCTTTCCCCCGCCGCTCCCAAGGACCATGCCCCCAATCCCTCCCGCACGAGCGCATCCAGCGCCGGGCCATAGACCTGCAAAAGCGCCTTGCCATGCAGGCGTTCAAAATCGCGCTCGGCAACGCCGTCCGTCATGCGCAGGCCCAGCATCATCGTCTCAAACATCGCCTCCTGCCGGTCCACCGCCGTGATCTCCGCCGGCGGCAGGCGGTTTTCTGCGCCAAGGGCATGCAGGTAATCCGGCAGGCGTTCGGTGTTGGCGCGCCGGATGCGCACCGCGCCCTGCGCGGCCTGCGAAGCGTCCGGCGGCAGCATGCCGTGCGCCGCCACACCCAGTCCCGCATACCAGCTTCCCTGCCAGTAGCCCATGTTGTGGCGGCAGCGGAAGCCCGGCCGGGCATAGTTGCTGATTTCGTAGCGCGCGTACCCCGCCGCCTCCAACCAGGTCACGCCACGTTCGTACATCTCGGCGGCCAGCTCTTCGTCCGGCAGCCGCACGCTTCCCCCCTCCACCATGCGCCACAGCGGCGTGCCCTCCTCCAGAATCAGGCTATACGCCGAGACGTGCTCCACGCCGAGCGCCGCGGCCGCCTCAATGCTCCCGCGCCAGTCCTCAAGCGTCTGGCCCGGCAGGCCGGACATCAGGTCTACGCTCAGGTTGCGGATGCCGAAGGAACGGGCCATCGTCACCGCCTCCCGCGCCTGGGCAAAGGTGTGAATGCGCCCGACGGCATGAAGCAGCCGGTCCTGCGCGGCCTGCATCCCCAGCGACAGACGGTTCAGCCCACAGGCGCAGGCCGCCTCCAGCCACTGGGGCGACAGGGTGCCGGGATTTCCCTCGGCGGTGATCTCCGCATCCGGCAGGAGGTCGAAGCACCGGCGCAGTTCCTCAAGCACGCCCCGCATCTGCGCGCCGGGCACCAGCGTGGGGGTGCCGCCGCCCAAAAACACGGTGCTTACCTTGGCGCCGGGGTATTTTTCCGCCGTCAGACAAATTTCTTTTTTGAGCGCGGAGCAATACGCCGCAACGGTTCCAGCGTCCGCAGGGGCGGAGCAGAAGTCGCAGTAAAAACATTTCCTTTTACAAAATGGAAAATGGAGATATAATTGCAGTAGCAAATCGCAACCCTCCCGGTGCGATTATACCACACCCACAAAGGAGGCTGCCACAATGGAAGCTATCGAACTCGGTTTTGACACGCTGGTGCGTCTGTGTATCCTGCTCATCGAACTTGCCGGCATCATCGTCATCGTCATCAGCATGGTCAGAGGATTTATCGGTTTTGTTCAGAAGGACAACGGCACCCGCATCCAACTTGCGCAGGGCATCATGCTGGGCCTGGAATTCAAGGTCGGCAGCGAGGTGCTTCGCTCGGTCATCGTCAGCGGCTGGAACGAGCTGGGTACGCTGGCGGCGGTCATTCTGTTGCGCAGCCTGCTGACGCTGCTTTTGCACTGGGAGATCGACGTGGAGGAAAAGCGGCAGCGCGAATGCAAGGAGGCCGAGGCAGTCGAAGCCGCAAAGCTGCCGGAAGCCTGACCGCCTTGCGTTTTCCGCCGAAGGAGGCCTTTGATGACAACCGTTTTCCCCCGCCGCGCCGCGCAGAAAGCCGCCCTTTTTTTGCGCGCGCGGCCCACGCGGCGCGTGCTGACCGCGCTCTTTCTGATATGGGTGGCGTTGCTGCTTGCGCCGCTTATGGCCATGTCGTTCTACGCCTATCCCACCCATGACGACTTTCCCAGCGTCCGCCTCGCCGCCGATGCCTGGGCCATGACCGGAAGCCTCTGGGATACCCTGAAGGCGGCCTGGAACCAGGCCATGTACGACTACCAGACCTGGCAGGGCACGTATGTGGCCATGTTTGTATGTGCGTTTCAGCCTATGGTGTTTTCCATGCGGCTGTTCTGGATGGCGCCGTTCGGCGCGCTGACGCTGCTGGCGCTGTCGGCCTGGTATCTGGCGCGGCGGGTTACAAGGCACCTGCTCAAGGGGGATCTGTGCGTGTGCGCGGCGCTCTATGCCGCGCTGATGACGCTGCTCTTGGAGTACGTGCCCGGCATCCGGGAGCTGATCTACTGGCAGTCGGCCATCCAATACGCGCTGAGCGTGGTGGCGGTGATGCTGCTGTGCGGGCTGATGATCCGCCTCCACGCAGAATCGGCGCGCCCCGCCGCCTACGCCTTACGCACGGCGGCGGCGCTGCTGTGCGCCGTGGCGCTGGGCGGTCTGCCCTATCCGCTGGCGTTGGGCGGCACGGTGGGCCTGGCGCTGGCCGCCGCCTGGTGCGTATGGCGGCGTTCTCCCGCACGCGTCGCCGCCTTGATCGCCTTCGCGGGCGCGGCACTGTCGCTGCTGGCGGTGGTAGTGGCGCCCGGAAACGCCGTGCGTCAGGGGCGCGTGGGCGAAAGCATGGCCCCGTTGGCGGCTATCGTATACAGCGTGTCGGAATGCCTGCGCTGCACGGCGGAATGGTTCGGACCGCAGCTGATCGGCCTTGTGCTGGTGCTGGCGCCGCTTCTGTGGCAGCCGCTGAAAAGCAGCTCCCTGCGCTTTCGCAATCCCGGCTGGGTCAGCCTGCTTAGCTTCGGAGTGCTGGCGGCCAGCTTCGTGCCGCCCATCTATGCCACCGGCGTGGACAGCTACCGGCTGGACCGCATCCTGGGCAGCCTGTACATGCTCTACGCGGTTTTGATGCTCCTCAATCTGATCTACTGGCTGGGCTGGCTGGCCCAGCGCCACAGCGTCGCATCCGGGCAGGGCGGCTTGCGAGTATGGCAGCTGGGCCTTTGCGCGGGGCTGCTGGCCTGGGGGCTGTTCGCCAGCGGAGCGGTGCTCGCCACCCCCACGCTGGGCGCGTATTACAGCCTGCTCACCGGCGAGGCCGCGCAGTACCGCGAGGACATCCTCGCGCGCGAGGAAGCGCTGCTTGCTGCCGAGTCGCTGTCCGAGGCGCAGGCATCGGTGGATTTTCTGGGCGCACAGCCGGCGATTTTCCCGCTGGACATGCTGCCCTATCAGAGCGACACCGCCTTGCCGGGCGACATGCACCGCTTCTTTGCCATGCAGCAGCTGGTGGAGGAATACGGCGCGGGCCAGATCCCGACAGAAGAATGGGAGGCGTTGAACGCATGGAACAGCGAGAGCTGACCACACCCCGCCTGACCCGCTTTGACCGCGCAGCCTTTGGCGCGGCGGCGGGGCTGCTGGCCGTCGTGTTCGCTTACCTGCTGGCTTATTGCCTGCTGCGCACCAGCGTACTTGACCCTGCCGAGCCGGCCGGGGAGCATGTGCTTTACGTCTGGGACAATGTGGCCGTCAACCTGGTGATGCTGCTGGGGTGGCTGGTGCTTGTGCGGCTGGCGATGCGCTTCGAGCGCCGCATCCGCCTGGGCTGGCTGACCGGCATGGCGCTGGGCGTGACGTTTGCGCTGGGCATGGCTTGGGTGCTGGTGCTGCGCGCCGTGCCCGTCAACGACCCCGGCATCTTGTACTATACCGCCGCGGAGCTTACGCGCGGCGACCCGTCGGAATTGTGGCGGCACGAGGTCTACCTGCGCACCAATCCCTTTCAGGCCGGATATCTGCAATACTCCGAGGTGCTGCAGCGCGTTTTCGGCCGCCACAGCTATGTGCCCCAGGGGCTAATCAACGCGGCGTTTCTCACCGCCGCCTACGGCGCGCTGATGGACCTCAGCTGGCGCAGCCTTAACGACCGGCGGGTGCAGGTGGCCGTTGTGCTGTTGCTGACGCTGTGCGTGCAGCCGGTATGCTTTACCACCTTCCTGTACGGAAACCTGCCGGGGCTGTGCCTGTCTCTGTGGGCGCTGGACTGCCTGCTGCGCTGGCTGACGGGCGGGCGCAGGCGATGGCTTGTCCCGGCGCTCATGCTGATGGCGCTGGCCGTGGTGCTCAAGCCCAATTACCTGATCTTTGCCCTGGCGGCGGCGCTGGTAACGGCGCTGTATGCGCTGGGAAGTCGCCGGCTGGGCGCGCTGCTGGTGTGCGCCGGGCTGCTGGCTGCGCCCATGGCGGCGGACCGGCTGGCCCGCCTCGCGCTGGAAAAGCGCACGGGCTTTCCCCTGGGCGAGGGCGCGCCGCAGACCACCTGGCTGGCCATGGGCATGCAGGAAGGCCCCATCGCGCCGGGCTGGTACAACCGCTATTCCCTGACGCTGATGGAACGCGCGGAGCTGGACCCCGATACCGCCCTTGCCCTCAACCGGCAGGACATCGCGCAGCGGCTTTCCGAATTTGCCGCCGATCCCGCCTACGCGCTATCCTTCTATCATGAAAAGATGGTCTCCCAATGGGCGGAAACCACCTTTGAGGCGATGCTGGTTAACCGCGTGATGCCCAGCGAAAGCCCCTTCCCCGCATTGGTGAGCAGCCTGCTTTCGGGCGGCGGCTCGCATGCGCTGGCCCTGTACATGGAGGGCTATACGCTGACGCTGTACCTGGGTTTTGCCGCGGGCACGGCGCTGCTGGCGATAGGGTTTTTCCGCCGCAGAGCGTGGGACTGGACGCGTCTGTACGCCCCCCTTGCGCTGATGGTAGCGGTGCTGGGCGGCTTTCTCTATCACATGCTGTTCGAGGCCAAATCCCAGTACCTGATGATCTACCTGCCCATGATGACGCCGCTTAGTGCATGGGGGCTGGCATGGCGGCGCGAAAACGTCAAAGCGACTCCCGCGCCATGATGCGGATGTTCTCCACCCCGATGTCGGTATGGGCGATGCAGAGCGAAAGGATGGCGGCGCTGGCTTCGGCGGTCATGTCGGCAGACGCTACGATCACCGTGAGCGCGCCGTTTTGCAAAAGCACCACGCAGGGGGAATAGCCCGCCCGGTTCAGCGCCTCCTCCAGCCCCAGCTCGCTCTGATGATCCGCCACCAGCCGGTCCAGCCGCTCGGCGGCCTGGGCGCGGGTTTCCTCGTCCGCCGCGCCGCTGTCCAAAAGCGCGGTGAGGGCGGCCACGTCCTTGTCATAGGCGGCCTCGCGCGCGGTGCGCTCCTGCGCGGCGGCAGGCGCGGGCGTCTGCGAGGCAGACAGGCTGACGCTCGGCTCCGGCGTCTTTGGCGGCGTCGGAGCAGGCAGGCGCAGCCATGCCAGCGCGGCAGCCGCCGCGATCAATGCGCCCAGCAGGCCCCGGCGAATCCATGGAAACGTCCTTTTTTTTGCGCGTCCCTCAGAGGGCGCTTTTTTTGCGTTCATCGGCGTTCCTCCTCCATCACGAACACATCTACGGCGCTTTCGGGCAGGCCCAGAAGCGTGCGCATCGCGCGGATCAGCGACAGCCGCACCGACAGGTCGTCCGCGCCCTCGGCCACCACCACCGCGCCCGTGGGCCCGGCCGTGCGCCCGCCGAGGGCGTCCGTCTCCCCGCCGTAAAACAGCGCCACCTCCACCTTGCCCGCGCCCGCCATCGCCCCCAGCACTTCCGCGATGCGCTGTTCCTCCTGACTGGCCATGCCCGTGTCGCGGCCGCCGACCGTGAGCAGCAGCGCCATGACCAGCGCCGCCGCCACCAGCCAGGGAAGCGCCTTGGGCTCCATCAAGCGCTTGAGATTCATGGCCCGCTCGCCTCGTTTCCTTCCAGACGTATCCGCTCCCGCGGCACCGCCAGCTCTTCCGCAACGGTGCGGGCCACCGCCTCCGCGTCAATCAGCGGCGCTTCCCCGGCCGTAAGCCACAGATCGATATGATCCACCGCGCCCTCCAGCGTCAGATAAACCGCCGCCCGTGCCTCGTAGCCCGCCCGGCGCGCCAGATACACGCAATACGCCTCCGCCTGGTTGGCCGCCGCGCTCAGCGCCGCGCGCGTATAGCTCTCTCCCCCGGCGACCGCATCCGCGGCGGCGGGCAGCGCGCTCTCCACCTGAATGTCCATCAGGCTGCCCAGACCCGATACCAGCGCGGCCATCACCAGCACGCTCACCGTCATGCGCGCCATCTTCTTAAGCCGTCCCTCCGGAAGCAGCAGTTCCGAAAGCGACCACAGCACCGACAAGACCGCCAGCTGCCTGACAAACGCATCCATCCCCTCACCTCAACATCACGGTCAGATTGGCCACGGTGAGCAGCTGCGCCACCAGCAAAAGGAACATGGCTCCCACGCTGAGCTGGATGATGAACAGCAATGAAAACACCTCCGCATAGTCCCCCATGCCGCGCGCGAGCGGGCTATCCCCGATGGGCTGCAAAAAGGCCGAGGCCGCCCGGTAGAGAAACATGGTCGCCACCGTGCGAAGCAGCGGCGCGGCCAGCGCGCCCAGCAGCAGGATCAGCCCCAGCGCACCCACGGCGTTCTGCACGATCAGCGAGCATCCCACCAGCGTATCCACCGTGTCGGCGAACATGCCGCCCACGATGGGGATGAAGTTATCCATGGCGTACTTGGCGGTGCGGATGCTCACGCCGTCCACCGCCGCCGCGCTGACGCCCTGCACCGTCATCACCCCGATGAATACCGTGAAGCCGAACCCCAGCGTCCACTCCGCCACCTGCCGAAGAAGACGGCGCAGCCGCGATATGCGCAGCCCGTCGCTCAGGCTCCCCACCATGGTGAGCACCGCCACGCTGACCGCAAAGGGCAGCGTGACATGGCTGATCAGCGTGGTCATGGAGCCCGCCGCGGCCATGACCGCCGGCTGATAAAAAGCCGAGCTTGCCGTGCCGCCCACGGCAGCCAGCAGCGTGACCATCAGCGGGAAGATCGCCTGCATCATCTCCGACATGCGCCCAATGCTTTCCTCCGTCAGGGCCACGTGCTCTCGCAGGTCCACGACGAGAAACGCCATCGTCATAATCAGTCCCGCGTATCGCGCGGCTTTGCCCGCCGCCTTGCCCGGCGCTGCGATCAGCTCCGCCGCCGCCACCAGCAGCGCCGGGACCAGCAGGCGCGTGATGCGCCATATGCTCCGGCGAAGCACGCCCGCGGCCTCGTCCATCAGCCAGCGCAGCGCCTCGTCCGCGGTGAGCGCCGCCTGTCCGCTGGCCAGCCGGGTGATGACCTGCTCCACGCCGCCCTCCAGCCAGGGCGCATCCTCCGCCGCTTCGGCCAGGGCGTCCAGATCCAGCGTTCCCACCACCTCGATGAGGCCCTCGCTTACCGTCTGTGCCAGGGCGGGAGCAGGCAGCAACAGAGCCGCCAGCACGGTCGCCAGCAGCACGGTCTTTCCTATCATGGCGTCAGCTCCAAAATCATTTCCAACAGGCTCAGCAGCATGGGCGCCGTGAGGGTGAACACGCACAGCTTGCCCACCAGCCCCACCTTGAGCGCCAGGCCGCCCTCGCCCAGGTCCTGGCAGGTCTGGGCGGCCAGCTCGGCTACGTAGCTGACCCCCAGCACCTTGATCAGCGTGCTCAAATACCCTTCCTCAAGGTCCGCCATGGCCGTAAGGCGCGCAAAGACCTCCCGCACGTCCGAAAGCTGCTCCAGCGCGGCCAGCAGCAGCATGATCCCCGCCGCCGCCGCGCACAGTCCGCCCAGCTGGGGCTGCTGCTGGCGCACCAGAAGGCACAAGACCGCCGCTGTCACCGCCAGGCCCATCCATTGCCAAAGCGCCATGGCCTAGTACAGCGCAAAGATGCTCTGCAGGCTGGAGAAGAGATCGGCCACCAGGTCCACCACCAGAAACAGCGCGATCACCAGTCCCACCACCGTGACCAGCGTGCTCAGCTCCTCGCGCCCCGCGCGCGTAAGCACCTGGCACAAAACCGCCACCACCACGCCCAGCCCCGCCAGCTTGAAGAGCAGATCCATCTGGACCATCGTTTCGCCTCCCTCTTTGCACTACCACAGCGCGATGCCCGCCATCAGCCCCAGCAGCAGCCCCAGGCGCATCACCAACCCGCCGCCCGTTTCCGCCTCGCGCCGCGCGTCCTCCTCCAGGGGGCGCAGCCGCCTTAAACACGCCGCGGCAGCCTGAGCGCGCATGGCGGCGGTACCGCTGCCCAGCTGCAGAAACAGGGCGCGCATGGTCTCGCGCTCCTCCGCCTTTTCCCAAGGGATGGGGATGTGAGCGCATGCCTGCGCATACGCGTCGCCCAGCCCAAGCAGCGGCTCCTCAGCCAGCGCATGCGCCACCCAGAGCAGCCTGCGCGATACCTGTTCTCCGCCCGGGCCGGTCGGTGCGTAGTGCGCACACTGGCACAGGAGCTCGGTCAGACCCATGCGCTCCTGCTCCAGCATCAGCCTGAGGCTGGCCACCACATCCAGCCGCGCGCGCAGCGTGCGCAGCCGCCTGAGCCTGCGGTCCCGAAGCCAGCTGCCCGCCGCCGTGCCTGCCAGCAGACAGCACAGCGCGCCCGCCGCGCCCATCACAGGGTCGCCTCCAGCGGCCGCAGCTGCTCGTCGCACACGGCGCGCACGCGGCCCACCTCGTTTTCATCCAGCAGGGCATAGCGGTCAAAAACGCGGTTCTGCGCCAGATGGTAGAGGATTCCGCGCGACAGGGCTGCCTGCAGGTCGCGCCCGTGCAGCGTGGCCAGCACGCTCACGCCGCTGCGCGCCGCCTCCAGCACGGCCTGCGCGTCCATCGCGCCGCCCAGCTCGTCCGTGACCAGCGCCTCAGGCGACATGGCGCGCAGCATCCATCTGAGGCCCGCTTCCTTGGCGCAGCCATCCAGCACGTCGGTATTGGGCCCCACATCCAGCTGCGGCACGCCGCCGCTCATGGCCGCGATTTCGCTGCGCTCATCCACCACGCACATGCGCGCCCCCCGCTCGGACAGGCGGCGGCAGGCATCGCGCAGCATGGTGGTCTTGCCCATGCCGGGAAGGCCGACAATCAGCAGGCTGCGCACGCGGCCCTGCTCGTCCCACAGGTGAGGCATCAGCACATCCGCCGCGCCGCGCCACTGACCTGCCACGCGCAGGCACAGGGAGCTGATGTCGCGCAGGGCGCGCACGCTCTGCCCCTGCGCCACCACCCGGCCGCACAGGCCCATGCGGTGCCCGCCGCGCAAGGTGACGAAGCCCTGGCGCTGCTCCTCGGCGCGGGCATAGAGGGCGTGCTCGCACAGTGCCTCTGCCATCTGCTCCACCTGCGGCTGAGTGGGGGCGCAGGCGCAGGAGATCTCTCCCTCCGCCGTGAGGATACGTACCTTTCCGCCTGCGCGCACGCGGATTTCCCGCACGCTGCCCTCCGGCTGCTGCATCAGCGCCCGCCCCACGGGCCTTGGCATGCAGCCGGTCAAAAAACCGATGGTTTCCTGCCAGGTCATGAGCCATTCCTCCCATCACTCAAACAGCATCAGGCCAATGGCCCGGTAAAACGCCTCGTCCACGGCATCAAGCGCCGGCAGGCCCAGGTCCCTGCGCGCGCGGGTGACCGCCGCCTGCGTACCCCGACCGTAGATGCCGTCGGCCTGCCCCGTATAATAGCCCAGCACCGTAAGCCTGCGCTGTACGGCGGCGACATGGCTGTTGCGGTCGCCGGGGATGAGGTAGCGCAGATAGCTGTCCAGCTGGCCGTAGGGGCCGCCCTCGATGACCACCTTCGCGCCGTTGGGCACCAGGCCGTAAAGTTCCTCGGAATCGCGCACATACATGCGGATGCAGCCGTGCGAGGCGTTGCTGCCGATGCTGCCGGGCTTGTTGGTGCCATGGATGCCAAACTGCCCCCAGGGGACGTTCAGCCCCAGAAACCGCGTGCCGAAGCCTCCCAGATCGCCCGCAAAACGGCTGGTGATCTGAAAGGTGCCGATGGGCGACGGCGTATCGCCCGTGCCAGTCGCCACGGCGTAACGCTTTTTGACCTCCGTGCCCTCATAGAGGGTGAGGGACTTCTGCGGAATGTCAATCCAGATCCAGGGGCCTTCCGGCACGTTGGCGCGGCGGGCGCGCTCCTGCGGGGTCAATTCGCCGCTCTCCCTGCCGGGCGGCGCGGCGGCCAGTCCCCCCGCCCCCGCCAGCAACGCGCAGAGCAAGAGCGCCGCGACCGGACGTTTCCATGCTTTCGCCATGCCCGCGCCCCCTTCGCTTTGGTCCTTCAACCTTATGCGCCGCCTGTGAGCGATATGCCCTGCGTAGATGGATACGTTTCACACAAAAAAGCGGCGCACACTCCAAACGAAGCGCGCGCCGCAAAAGAAACTGTTTTAGTTGCCGCTGCAATGCCCATGGCGGCAGGCATGCCCCTCGCCATGATGGCCATGGCCGCAATGACCTTCGCCATGCGCATGGTCGTGATGGTCGCAGCGAGCATTGGGGTCGAAGGCCAACTCGCCGCTGAGAAGCGCCTCCACCGCCGCGTCGGCCTCGCCTTTCACACCCCCGTAGATGCGAATGCCCGCCTGCGCCAGCGCCTGCTGCGCGCCGCCGCCGATGCCGCCGCACACCAGCGTATCAACGCCATGCGCCTTCAGCGCCTGCGCCAGCGCGCCATGGCCTTCGCCGCCGGCGTCTACCACGGTCTGGGCCGTTACCTTTCCGTCCTCCACATCGTAGAGTTTGAACTGTTCGGTATGTCCGAAATGCTGAAAAATCTGTCCGTTGTCATAGGTGACTGCAATTTTCATGATATATTCCTCCTTATCGGTTTGACAGTTGCTCCGCCGGCAGCGTCCACGGCAGCCCCATCCGGGACATTCCTGCGCCGAAGCGGCGCTGCACAGCTCATAGTCCCCGCCCTCAATCACCAGCGCGCATCCGTTCACCAGGCATTGCGCCAGCTTGCGGCGGGCCGTGCCGTAAATGGCCTGCACGGTGGTCCGCGCCACGTTCATCTGCGCAGCGCACTGCTCCTGCGTCAGGCCCTCCAGGTCGATCAGGCGGATGGTTTCGAATTCGTCCAGCCCCATGGGTACATCGGGCCGTCCTCCGGTCGGGTCCGCCGGCCCGAACCGGCCGCAGGATGGATGACCGCAGACGCGCCTCCGCTTACATGGTCTTGGCATGGCTTCGCCTCCCCAAAAATAATTGACATATGCCATCAAAAATAGGGTACACCCATTGATGACATATGTCAACAACTATTTTCTGTTCTCTCAGGAACGGACCGCGCTATCCCCGGCCTGATCCAGCATCGCTTCCAGCGCGTGGCGGAACGCCTCGTCCTGCTTCGGCTTGCGCTTGGGCGGTCCTTTCACGCGGCCGCCCGCCCGGCGCGTCCTGGCCGCCAGATGGCGCATGCTCAGCAGCGCGTCGATGTTGCTTTCGTCGTAAACGCGGCCATTCTGGTCCAGCACACGGGCGGCGCGGGCCAGGCACAGCGCGGCCAGGCCATAGTCCTGCGTCACCACCAGATCGCCCGGCCGGAGCAGATTGACCAGGCGGAGGTCCGCGCTGTCCGCGCCGCGGGCGACGGTGACGGTGCGCGCGCCCTCACGACGCATCTCATGCGCATCGTCGCACACGAGCAGCACCTCCACTCCGCGCTCCCTCGCCGCGCGCAGGGCGATCTCCACCACCGGACAGGCGTCCGCGTCGATCAGCAGCCGCGCGGCGCTCACCGGGGCGTCACCTGCAAAAGCACGGGGTTATGATCGCTGTACTGGAAATTCAGATCCACGGTCTGAATGAGATTGACCTTCAGGTTATCGGACACGATGAACCCGTCGATCACGTACATCTGGGCGTTTTCCCGGTCGCCGTCATAGGGCTTGTCCAGCAGGCGGCAGGTGGGCTTGGAGGCGTCAAAGACATAGCTGAACCCGGCGGGAAGATCGCTGTTATATAGGATTCCGGGCTGCCAGTTGTCCTCTTTCAGGATGGGAAAGGTGTTCGCTCCCTCGAAGGTCTGGTTGAAATCGCCTCCGGCGATCACATAGTTGCCGTTGCGGTATTCGGCGGCGATAATCTGCATGAGCTGCTCGGTCTGGGCGCGCTTGCCCTCGCCGTCGTCATACGCCTCCAGATGCAGGTTGATGATGACCAGTTCCTTCTCCGTGCCCTCCACGGGTACGCGCTCCACCAGCAGGCAGCGCTTGAGGTTGCCCACGCGCGTGGGCCAGGTGAAGGGAACGGGCAGGCTTTCGCGCGTCGCCTGCGTCACGTTCAGGCCCGTGAAGCTCACCAGGCCGCTTTCCACCTTTCGCAGCGGCGGCCAGGGAAAGGGCACAAAATCGCATTTGAAGTTGTAGGCCACGGCCATGTTCAGCGACAGGCCATGACGGTAGGTATCGGCCTGATTGACATAATAGCTGCGGTACGAATCAAAGTCCACCTCCTGGAGAAGGTAGACGTCCGCGTTCTGACGCGCCAGCTCGCTGAGGATGCCGTTCATGTTCTCCCGGATGATCTCCTCGCTTTCAGGACGCACCATGCTGCCGCCGTCCATAAAAAAATCCTGATCGCGGCCCAGCCCGCAGTAGCCGGTGTTGAAGGTGAGCACATCCAGCCGCTCGCCCACGCGTACGTTGTCGCTGCGCGCGGCCTGAGTTACCTCCAGCAGCTCGATGTCGTCCGGCCGGTACTCTGTAAGCGTCAGATAACCCGCCAGCCCGCCGGCCGCCAGCACCAGAATCAGCACAACCAACAGCAGCGCCTTGATGATTTTCATATTCCGTCGTCCCCTTTATGAAGCGGCGTTTTTGCCCCTTGCAAGCAACATCATACCATATTTATTCCACCCGCTCAAGGCGGGAAAGGAAACGCTCGCCGTGGATTTTCCCAATCAAAATGCAAAAAACTGTGGCGCTGTTGTTTTGTTTATGGTAAAATAAAAAATGGCTATGTGCCAAAAAGACCGTATGTGAGGGATCTACATTGACAGAACGTGTAAAACGGCTTCTTGATTCCATGCGTCTTGGCGAGCATGAGGGCGTGGTGGTCTATGACCCCAGCAATATGTTCTACCTCTCCGGCTACACGGGCGAGGGCCTGGTGCTGGTTGCCCGCGGGATTTCCGCCATCATCACGGATTTCCGCTACACTGAGCAGGCGCAGGCGCAGGCCCCCGGTTTTGAGGTGCTGATGACCGAAAAGGGCAAATCCCACGAGGATATCGCCGGCGCCCTGTGCGCCTCCGGCGGCATCGACACCCTCTATTACGAGGAGGACTTCGTCACCGTTCATACCTTCAACGCCCTGCGCGAGAGCGTGCGCGGCGTGGAGTGGAAAGCCGTGGGCAGCGAGATCGCCCGCCTGCGTGAAATCAAGGACGAGGACGAGCTCGCCCTCATCCGTCACGCTTGCCGCATCACGGGCGAAGCTTTTGAGCGCATCCTGCCCTATGTCAAGGAGGGCGTCACCGAAAAGGAGCTCGCCCTCAGGCTGGATTTTGACATGATGAGCCACGGGGCCAGCAAGCCGTCGTTTTCCACGATCGTGGCGGCCGGTGCCAACGGGTCGTTGCCGCATGCGGTGCCCGGCGAATATCGCCTGCGCCGCGGGGACATGATTACCATGGATTTCGGCGCGCGCTACGGCAACTACTGCGCCGACATGACCCGCACCGTGGCGCTGGGCCAGCCCTCGGACGAAATGAAGAAGGTCTACGGCATCGTGCTGGACGCCCAGAAGATGGCGCAGGACGCCGTGGCCGCCGGCAAGTCCTGCCGCGACATCGACGCCATCGCCCGCGACTACATCTACAGCCACGGCTACGAGGGTCGCTTCGGCCACGGACTGGGCCATTCCGTGGGCATCGACATCCACGAGGACCCGCGCTTCAACCAGATCACCACCGCCGTGCTCAAGGCCGGTCAGGTCATGACCGTGGAGCCGGGCATCTACCTGCCCGGTGTGGGCGGCGTGCGCATCGAAAACTCCGTCGTGGTGCGCGAGGGCGGCTGCGAGGTGCTCACCCACCCCGACCGCGAGCTCATCATCCTGTAAGCCGGGACCATTCCATCACCATTTATACAGAAACGAGGAGGAACCATCACTATGATTACGGCAGGCGATTTCAAAAAGGGCATTACCATCGAATGGGACGGCGGCGTGTGGAACATCGTGGACTTCCAGCACGTCAAGCCCGGCAAGGGCGCGGCCTTTGTGCGCACGAAGCTCAAGAACGTCATGACCGGCGCGGTCATCGAGCGCAGCTTCAACCCCACCGACAAAATGCCCCGCGCCATCGTGGAGACCAAGGAAATGCAGTACGTCTACAACGACAGCGGACTGTACTACTTCATGGACATGGACACCTACGAGCAGCTGCCCCTCAACCACGACCAGGTGGAGGAAGCCATCCCCTTTGTCAAGGAAGGCACCAACGTGACCGTGAAGTTCTTCAAGGGCAGCGCCTTCAGCGTGGCCGCGCCCAACTTTGTGGAGCTGGAGATCACCGATACCGAGCCCGGTTTCAAGGGCGATACCGCCAGCAACACCTATAAGCCCGCCAC
Organism: uncultured Eubacteriales bacterium; assembly: GCA_944349545.1. Classification (GTDB taxonomy): domain Bacteria; phylum Bacillota; class Clostridia; order Christensenellales; family Aristaeellaceae; genus Limiplasma. The sequence continues at coordinate 7,719 of CALVNG010000005.1, read as the reverse complement.
CCTGGAAACCGGCTATACCCTGCAGGTGCCGCTGTTCATCAACACGGGCGACCACATCCGCGTGGATACCCGCACTGGCGAATACATGGAGCGCTGCTGAGGCGGCAAAGGAGTATATATGGCGAATTTGACCGATCGTGCCGCCTATCTGCGCGGCCTGGCCGAGGGCATGGGCCTGGACAAGGAAAAGAACGAACACAAGCTGCTTCTGGAAATGCTCGGGCTGATGGACGAAATGGCCCAGAAGGTCGCCGACCTGGACGCGGATGTGGGCGAGCTGGAAGAATACGTGGAGGATCTGGATTCCGATTTGAGCGATATGGAAGAGGTTCTCTTTGGCGACGATGACGACGAGTGCGACTGCGACGAGGAAGACGGCTGCTCCTGCGATGATCAGGAAGAGCTGTCCTTTGACTGCCCGCACTGCGGAAAGACTGTGCTGGTCAAGGCCGCCGACATCGACTATGACGAAAGCCCCGTATGCGAGCACTGCGGGAAGCCGTTCTTCGTGGACGTGGAGGAGGACGGCAGGGACGAGTGACGGATGCGCTTGACTTTCCCGCCTTGTTCCCCTATAATACCACCATCGGCAATGACGGGACCAAGTACCCTGGGCAGATGCGCCTCAAGAGAGCCTTCGGCGGGTGGAAGAAGGCGGCGGCAGCCCCGGCGAATACCTCCCCGAGCCCGGCCGTGAACGTTTTTCCAGTAGCGGACCGACGGTGCGCCGTTTACAGCGCGGGGCCTGCATGGCCCGCAGAGGGCGCGTTTGCGCCAAAACGGAAGTGGTACCGCGATTTTTCCGTCGCCTTCCTCCCCAAAAGGGAGGGAGGCGGCTTTCCTTTTTCCCGGCCGGAGAAGTCCGGCAAATGCAAAGGAGGGGTTTTCATGGATTCGGTTTCCTACGCCCGCCGGTTTGACAACGTGACCGGCAGCGCCATCCGCGAGATCTTCAAGGTGCTGGGACGTCCCGGCATGATCAGCTTCGCCGGCGGCAACCCGTCGCTGGACGCCCTGCCGGACAAGCTGTGCGCCGATCTTGCGCGCGACGTGCTGCTTGCCGACGGCAAGCGCATTTTGCAGTACGGCGCCACGGAGGGCTATCCGCCCTTTGTGGAAAGCCTGACGGAATACCTCAAGGCGCACTTCGGCTTCTCCATGGCCGGCGACGGCGTGCTTCCCACCACCGGCAGCACCAGCGGCATGGACCTGCTGCTCAAGGCGCTGGTCAACCCCGGCGACGCGGTGCTGGTGGAAAGCCCGACCTTCCTTGGCAACATGCAGACCATGCACCTCTACGAGGCCAACCTCATCCCCATCGAGAGCGACGAGGGCGGCGTGAAGCTGGATGCGCTTGAGGAAGCGGCGCGCAGGTATCATCCCAGGCTGTTTTACGTGATTCCCACGTTCCAGAACCCCTCCGGCCGCACGCTGGCCGCCGACCGGCGGAAGCCCATCGCGGAGCTGGCCGCCAAATACGGCTTCATCGTGGCCGAGGACGACCCCTACCGCGACCTGCGCTACCGGGGCGAGTCCCTGCCGCCCATCAAAAGCTACGATACGACGGGCCACGTGGTCTATCTAGGGAGCTTTTCCAAGCTGGTCAGCCCAGGACTCCGCGTGGGCTATCTGCTCGCCGGTCAGGAGCTGCTGCGCAAGTGCACCATCGGCAAGCAGGGCACCGACCTGCACACCCCCAACCTCAACCAGGCCATCATCGACCAGTTTTTGCGCCGGGACCTGCTGGACAGCCACATCCAGAGCATCATCCCCGGCTACCGCGAAAAGCTGGAACTGATGCTTGGGGAGCTTGCCTCCTTCCCGGAAGGCACGCGCTACACCGCGCCGGAGGGCGGGCTGTTCATCTTTGTGGAGATGCCCGAGGGCTTTGACGCGACCGCCCTGTTCAGCGAGGCCGTCGAGCGCGGGGTGGCCTATGTGCCCGGCACGCATTTCTACCCCGACGGCGGGCATCACAACACGCTGCGCCTCAACTTCAGCAACTCCACGCCCCAGCAGATTCACGAGGGAATGGGCAAGCTGCGCGAGCTCTTCGCCGCCCATCTGGGCTGACTTGACACAACAAAGAAAAGAAAGGAACGATGATTGATGCACGTTTTGGACATGCTCAAGGAGCGCGGCTTCATCGCGCAGGTCACCTTTGAGGACGATCTCTACAAGGCGCTGGAGCGCGAGCCCATGACCTTCTACGTGGGCTTTGACCCCACGGCGGACAGCCTGCACGTGGGCCACTACATCCCCATCATGGCCATGGCGCATCTCCAGCGCGCCGGGCACCGGCCCATCGCCCTGTGCGGCGGCGGCACCGCCATGATCGGCGATCCCAGCGGCAAGAGCGACATGCGCAAGATGATGAGCCGCGAAACCATCGGCGGAAACGTCTGCGGCATCCAGAAGCAGCTCTCCCGCTTCCTGGATTTCAGCGACGGCAAGGCCATCATGGTCAACAACGGCGACTGGCTGCTGAACCTCAACTATGTGGATTTTCTGCGCGAGATCGGCGCCCTGTTCAGCGTCAACCGCATGCTGACCGCCGAATGCTACAAGCGCCGCATGGAAACGGGCCTGACGTTCCTGGAATTCAACTACATGCTCATGCAGAGCTATGACTTCCTCCAGCTGTTCAAAAACTACGGCTGCCGCCTGCAAGTGGGCGGGGACGACCAGTGGAGCAACATGCTCTCCGGCGCGGACCTCATCCGCCGCAAGGAGCACGAGGACGCCTTCGCCCTCACCTGCAAGCTCATCATGACGCACGACGGCAAGAAGATGGGCAAGACCGAAAAGGGCGCCCTGTGGCTGGATGCCGCGCGCACCACGCCCTTTGAGTTCTACCAGTACTGGCGCAACGTGGGCGACCAGGACGTGGAGCGCTTCCTGGGGCTGCTCACCTTCCTGCCCATGGACGAGGTGCGCCGTCTGGGCGCGCTGCCCGGCGAGCAGATCAACGAGGCCAAGCGCGTGTTGGCCTTTGAGGTCACCAAGATGATCCACGGCGAGGCCGAGGCGCAGAAGGCCGCCGACGCGGCGCTGGCGCTGTTTGCGGGCGGCGCGGCCAGCCAGGACGTGCCCACCTGGGAGGTCAACGCCGCCATGCTCAGCGAGGACAACCGCCTGACCACGCTTTTGGCCTCCTGCGGCCTGTGCACAAGCCGCGGCGACGCGCGCAAGATGGTGCAGCAGGGCGCGGTGCTGGTAGCCGACGAGAAGGTGACGGATGTGGAATGCCGCATCGATGCGTCGCAGATCGGCCCCGACGGCCTGATGCTGCGCAAGGGCAAGAAGAACTATTGCCGCCTGATTCTCAAATGAGCCTGAAGGGCTATAAAACCGTGCTGCGCGAGGCCCGCGATGAGGTGGTCATCAACAAGAGCCGCTTCATCGGGCACGCGGCGCCGGTGAGCAGCACGGAGGAAGCGCTCGGGTTTCTGGCGCGCATCCGCGAGGAACACCACGACGCCACGCACAACTGCTACGCCTACATCATCGGACAAAACGCCGGCATCATGCGCTACAGCGACGACGGCGAGCCCTCCGGCACCGCCGGCATGCCCATTATCGAGGTCATGAAGGCGCGGGGGGTGGTGGACTGCGCCGTGGTGGTGACCCGCTACTTCGGCGGCATCCTGCTGGGCGCGGGCGGGCTGGTGCGCGCCTATTCGCACGGCTGTGCCATGGCGCTGGACGCCGCGCGCGTATGCGAGATGCACCCGACCGAGCGGTGGCTGTTCGAGGTGGCCTACCCCCTGTGGGACCGGGTGCAGCACACGCTCAAATCCCTGCCCGCGCGCCTTGCGGGCACGGACTTCGCCGCCGCGGTGGCCTTCGAGCTGGACATGAAGGCCGCCGACGGCGAGCGCGTGCGCGCGGAGCTGACGCGCGTGACGGACGGGCGGATCGAGGCGCTTCTGGAGGAGGAGCGCTTCGCCCCCTGGGAGGACGCGACATAAGCCGCGGCCGCATGTACGAAAGGAGAACGCCATGCATTGCGACGACCGGCGCCCGCCGTGGCTCCAATGGGTGATCGAGCTGCAAAGCATCGCCCAGTGCGGGCTGACCTACGCAAAGGACGTGTACGACATCGAGCGGTACCAGCGCCTGCGCGAGCTTTCGGCGCAGATGCTCGCCGCCGTTTCGGAGCTTCCCGTGGAGAGGGTCGAGGCGTTGTTCTGCAACGAGACCGGCTACCAGACCCCCAAACTGGACACGCGCGCCGCCATCATTCAGGAGGGGTGCATCCTGCTGGTGCAGGAGCGAAGCGGGCTGTGGGCCCTGCCCGGCGGCTGGGTGGACGTGCTTGAGACCATCCGCTCCAACGCCGAAAAGGAGGCGCGGGAGGAGGCCGGGCTTATCGTGCGCGCCGAGCGCATCGTGGCCCTGCAGGAGCACAATCTGCACAATCCGCCCGCCTATCCCTACGGCATCGTGAAGGCGTTCGTGCTGTGCACGCTGCTGGGCGGCGCGTTCCGCCCCAACAGCGAGACCGTTGCCTCCGGCTGGTTCGCGCCGGACGCGCTGCCGCCGCTGGCGCTGAGCAAGACCAGCCCCGAGCAGATCGACCTGTGCCTGCGCGCGTGGCGCGACCCCGCGTGGCAGGTCGTGTTCGACTAGCCCTGCCGACCCGGGAGGGAACCAGATGCGTGAGGAAATGCGCATCCGGCCCGCGCGCAGATCATGACAAAGCGGCTTTTTCCCATCGACACCGAAAGGAGAACGCCGGATGGACCTGTTTGACATCATCGGCCCCGTGATGGTCGGCCCCAGCTCGTCGCATACGGCGGGCGCGGCGCGCATCGGCAAGATCACGCGCATGCTGCTGGGCAGCCGCCCCGTGCGCGCGCGCATCGGGCTGTATGGGTCCTTTCAAAAGACCTATCTGGGCCACGGCACCGACAAGGCGCTCATCGGCGGGCTGCTGGGCATGGGCGTGGACGATTCGCGCCTGCGCGACAGCCTGCGCCTTGCCGCCGAGGCGAAGCTGGAATACTCGTTTTACAATGCCGACGTGCGCGGCGCGCATCCCAACACCGTCATCCTGGACGTGGACGGGGACGACGGGCGGCATGTCTGCGTGCAGGCCTCGTCTGTCGGCGGGGGCGAGATCGTCGTCAACGCCATCGACGGGCTGGAGGCCGGCTTCTCCGGCCATGAAAACACGCTGGTCATCACCCACCACGATACGCCCGGCATGATTGCCCGCATCAGCGGCGAGCTGGCCGCGGCAAATCTCAACATCGCCACCATGCGGGTGTTTCGCCGCTCGGTGGGCGGCGACGCCATGGTGGCGCTGGAGCTGGACGGTTCGGCGGACGCGGCGCTCATCGCCCGGCTGTCCGCCCTCAAGGGCGTCTATCATGTGGCCTATCTGGCCGCCAAGGAGGAGTGAGGCATGCGCACCATCGCGGAATGGCTGGACGCCGCGCGCCAGCACGGCAGCCTCGGCGCTGCGGCGCTGGACTGGCAGGCGCGCGAGCGGGGCGGAGATCCCTCCATACCCCTTGCGCTGATGCGCGAGCGCCTGCGCGTGATGCGCGAAAGCGCACAGGCCGGCCTCTCCCCCACGCTGCGCAGCGTGAGCGGCATGGTGGGCGGACAGGCGGCGCTGCTGGCGCAAGCACCCTTTGCCGGGCGCTTTGGGCTGGCTGGCCGCGCAGGCGTATACGCGCTTTCCATCGCGGAGTACAACGCCTGCATGGGCAAGATCGTAGCCGCGCCCACGGCGGGCAGCTGCGGCATTTTGCCCGGGGCGCTGCTGGCCGCGCAGGAGGAGGCCGGCTTTTCGGACGATGAGCTGGTGATGGCGCTGTTTGCGGCCGCGGCCGTCGGGCGCGTGATCGCCCTGCAGGCCACCATCAGCGGCGCGGAGGGCGGCTGTCAGGCCGAATGCGGCACGGCGGCGGGCATGGCCGCGGCGGCGCTCACCCAGCTCTACGGCGGCACGCCGGAGGCGGCGGCGCACGCCTGCGCCTTTGCGCTGATGAACATGTTGGGCCTGGTATGCGACCCCGTGGACGGACTGGTAGAGGTGCCCTGCGTCTATCGCAACGTGGGCGGCGTCTCCCAGGCCATCAGCGCGGCGCAGCTCGCGCTTTCGGGGGTCGCCTGTCCCATCTCCCTGGATGAGATGATCCTGACCATGCGCGACGTGGGCGACGCCATGCCCTCCTCCCTGCGCGAAACCGGCGAGGGCGGCTGCGCGGCCTGTCATGCGTGCCGCCGGGACTGAGCGGCATCCGGCGCGGCAGGGCATCCTAAAAGCTGACAAACGGCGCTTTCCAGGCTGGAGATCCGGCGGAAAGCGCCGTTTTTGCATGTCTCGTTCAATTCCCTTCCAGGGTGCAGGCCACCACGGCATAGCCGTCGTTGTCAAAGCTGGCCTCCACGCGGGTTCCCTTTGGCACGTCAAAGGCGATATGCGTACCGGTGAGGGGTTTGCAAAGAATCAGGTATTTCAGCCTTCCATCCTCCTGCACGGCCAGCACGCCCTTCTCATGGAGCCATTCGAGGTATTCCTCCAGTCTCAGGTCCAGGTACGTCATGGCGGTAGCATGCGCCTTGCCCACATACCGAAAACAAAAGGCGGACGCGCCTCCGCCCTCGGGTTCCCGGCGGATGAAGCCCGAACGCCATGCGAGCCTGAGCAGCGCGCGACCCTGCTCCGTGCCGTCCAGAGGCCGTGGGTCCGGCTCCTCCGAGCCGCCCGCTATCAGCCGGATTTCCACCGTGTCATCCCGCCGCTGCTCGGCGGCGGATACGGGGGTGATCTGTGCCAGCGCCTTTCGTACCGCGTCCTCCAGGGACATTTCAGAAGCGTACCGCAGGGCTGTCCGGGCCTGCGCGTCGGCCTGCTCGCTTCGCGTCATGGTGCCGCTCCATACGCACAGGCCGCTGGTGCCCTCCGCCCGCAGGGCCGCAAAAAGCTCCGCCAGCGCCTCGATGGTATCCCGTCCGCTCTTGACGCTCAGGCCGTTCACCGGTACCATGCCCTTGCCGTAGGCGGCGATGCTCATGGTATTGGGCGCGGGCGCGCCGTCGGGAAGCGGGTGTTCCCCATCCAGCAGCATCAGCCCTCCCCGCAAAAGCTGCTCGTAGGTGTAGGTCACGGGCTGCGTTTCCATCCCTTCGGGCAGCTTGTAGCTCACCGTGCTGACCGCGCGCGCCTGCACGCCCCCCGCGCTCTGTGCCGCCGTGGCCTGTGGATACTCCTGCCGCACGGTCCTGGGGGTCAGCACGGGCATCGTCAGCGCCGCCGAGAGCGACAGCAGCAGCAAAAACACGGAAAAGGACCGGTCCTCCCGCAGCTTTTTGCGCTTCTGCGCGGGCAGCACGCACTGCGCGCCCCAGCAGCCAGGCCGGTGCGGCCTGGCGCGCGCCGCCTGCCTGCGCCATTCCCGTTCCGTCATCAGCCCGTTCATGCCACATCGCCCCCTTTTTCTAAGGGGTAGGATGGCCAGACGGTATAAAGTGTATACCGATCAAAGCGCCCGGCCAAAAGGCCGGGCGCTCAGGGGAACATGCGGATTACTCCACGGTCTTGGTGGCGATGACATCCACCCCGGTGCCGCACACGTCGGGACATACCACCTCGCCCATATGCACGGGAGGCCGCACGTCCAGGCCGGCCAGCTGCCCCATGCACGCGCCGATCTTCTCCTTGGGAATCGGCGTGCGGGTTTTCACGCTCACGGGACACTTGCG